>JALYVP010000209.1 GCA_030853185.1 Actinomycetota bacterium
CAGCACCTCGACCGCTACGCCGCCGTGTTCCACCCCAGCCCGGAACCAGCAGCCCCGATGTTCTACACCATCCGGAATCATCGCCCGACGCGAATGTCTGACGACAACGTCGCCAGATTCATCCGCCCCACGCCGCCACCGCCAAAGCTAGATGTCCCGACGTCCCGGCCCGGGTCCACCCGCACATGCTCCGACACTCGCGGGCAATGCACCTCTACCAGGCCGGCATGCCCCTGGCCCTGCTCACCGAATGGCTCGGGCACGCCGACCCGGAGACCACGCTCATCTACGCACACGCCGACACCGAGATGAAACGCCATGCTCTCGAGAAAGCAAACAGCACCACGGCCCAGAGTCCCCTTCCGGCCCCGCTCTGGCACGACCGCGAGGACATCATCCAGCGCCTCTGCGGACTCAAGGAGTGACACCGGATTATTCCGACAGGCCACAGTCACCAGAGCGCGTCAGCCCACGTCCCAGGGCCCTCATGCGCGAGAAGGAGCGGACGTCGGAATAACCCGAGAATCGGAGTAATACCAGTACGTGCTGGCCGGGCGGGCGTGGCCCAGGTAAGCGGACAGGGCGGGCAGACGCCTGTTCACGTCCACGCCGGCTCGGTGCCAGGCGACGAGGGTGGTCACCGCGAAGGTGTGACGCAGATCGCCGAGGCGGGCCCGGCCCGGGGGGATCGCGACCCGGGCCGCCAGGCGACGGAACGTCGGCGTGAAGCCGGCCGAGGTCAACGGGGTCCCCGTCGCCGTGGCGAACAGCGCGTCGTCGACCCCGACGCCGGGGCCTCGATGGCCGAGGTGGCAGCCGAGCGCGTCGACGGTCGTGGCATGGAGGGGCAGCAGCCGGCTCCGACCCCCTTTGGAGTCCCGCACCGCCAACCGGCCATCGGCGAGGTCGACGTCACCGACCCGGAGCCGGTAGATCTCGGCGGGACGCAACCCGCAGGTGGCGGCCAAGCCGATCGCCGTGGCCACGCTCGACGCCCACCCGGCCGGTTCCAGGACCCGGGCGGCGGCCACCAGCCCGCCGATCTCCTCGTCGGTGTAGATGTGAGGCGGCCGCCCGTACCTATCGTCGGGGCGCAGACCCCTCGGGGCGATCTCGGTCGCCGGGTCGAACGAGACCAGGTAGGCGGCGAACCGGCGGGCCACCGACAAGCGACGGGTGTAGCGCCCGTCGCTGCCCGCCCCCGCCGCCCACTGCAGGGTCAGCGTGGCGCTCAGGTGCGCAGCGCCGGCCGCCTCGACGTGGGCGATCAGGCTTTCGATCAGGGGGGCGGTGTCGGACAGCTTGTAGCCCAACGCTCTGCGGACGGCCAGGTAACGGGCGGCGTGATCGGCGAGGGCGGTCATCGGACCGGCCCCTGCACCCAGGGGCGGACGACCAGGCCGAGGGTGGCCGGGTCGACCTTGGCGTAGATGGCGGTGGTCGTGTCGTCGTCATGGCGCAGCACCTGGCCGACCTCTCGCAGCGACGCCCCTTCGGCCAGTAGGTCGCTGCCAGTCGTGTGCCGCAGCCGGTGGCCGCCCACCACGGCCAGCCCTGCCCGGGCGGACGCGCTGCGAGACACGAACACCACCGCGTTGCGCGACATGCCCACCGGGGGCGGGACGGCCTGGATGAACACCTCCCGACACGCCGTCACCGGGCGCCCGAACCGCATATAGTCGACCACCGCGGTGCCGACATCGGCCGGCAAGGGCAGCCGGTCGACCCGGCCGGCCTTGCCCGACACCCGGACCTTTCCGGCCCGCCATTCAAAATCGTCGAGGCGCAGACGGGACACCTCGACCGCCCGCAACCCCAGGCGCCACATCAACATCAACACGGCGAAGTCCCGCCGTCCCGCCGACCGGCCCCGGTCACAACTGTCCAACAGGGCCCGCACCGTCTCCGCGTCGAGGCCCTTCGCCAGTCCCCCGAACCGCGACGACGCTCTCGAGGGCACCGCCGCCGACAGGTCCCGGTCGACCACCCCGCTCACGTACAAGTAGCGGACGAAGCCGCGCAGGGTCGTGACCTTGGCCTGCACCGCTCCCGGGCTGATCCGGGCGGCCTCGGCGATCACGAACTCGCTCAGCTCCTCAGGTCCTAACCCGGCCAGGTCCCCACGGCCGGTCCTCGACCGCCACGCCAGAAACGCCCGCACCCCATAGGACTGCATCTGCACCGTCAACCCGGCCAGACGCTTCTGCCGACGTTGGTAGTCGCCGAAGGCCACGACCACCGCCTCCAAGGCAGGGCTCACCACGATCCGTTCAGCCATCACGCTCTCCTCTCCGTCATCAACGAAGAGGCAACGGTGACCCAGTTATGCCGGGAAGCCCACCCCTACCCAACCCCCCGACCGGCCCCGACGAGCCGTCCTCACCACCCACCCGGCATAACTACCGACCCGGCATAAGCACTGTTGGGAACCGGCATCATGGGGGCGGGGATGGGCCGATCCATGCTGCGAGAGGGCCTAACCGTGCGGGCCTGGAACCGCACGGCTGCCAGAGTCGCACCGCTGGCGGACGATGGTGCCTCGGTGTGCGGTGAGCCGGAGGAGCGCGAAAGGACGCTCACCTGGCGCTGGACGGTGCCAAGGCGGCGGGGCTGTTGCTCAACCTCGGGGCCATCACGGCGAAGATCTACGACGCAGCCATAACCGCGGGATACGGAGACCAGGATCTTGCGGCTACCCGCGAAATTGTCGGGCAGCCCCTCGATAGCTGAACCCGGATCGGGCCCGTCACCCGCCGCTCGCGGCCGGGCTCCCGGGTGCCGCGGTCCGGGTCAGGCGGGTTCACGGGTCGGGTGGCCGCGGTTCAGGCGAGTCGCTGATCAGGCGGTTGCCTCCCTGGTGAGCGCACCTTCGGGGCCCAGGCTGGCGAGCTCGGCAGCGGTACGCCCCGCGGCCCATCCTTCCCGGCTGGTGATCCTCGAGCCCCTCATGCGCCGGGTGTTGGGGAACATGGCCTCGACGGCGTCGTCCACTTCACCGTCCCGGCCAGCCAGGACGGGCAGCACGGATCTGGACAACTCCTCCTCGGCCTCGTGGCGAGCGGCGGCCGCGGCCTGTTCGAGCCGTTCGTGGATGCGGTCGGCGAACGCCAGCAGGAACGACTGGCGGAACGACCGGGTCCGCGACCGGCCCCGGCCGTCGACCACTCTGCCCTTGGCCAGCATGGCCCGGGTGCCCTGGACCAGCAGCGAGGTGAACAGGGTGTCGATGGCATCCAGGTCCGCCTCGAAGGCCACCACCGCCATGAGAGCGAACTCCTCGTACCAGATGCTCCGGCCCCCGTTGGTGGCCGCCACCGCGGAGAGGAGCCGGGACTTCGCTGAGGCGTAGGGGTCATCGACGGCGAACCGCCGCGCCGCCGGCTTTTCGGCCCGGGCGTCGCCGGTGTTGCGGGCGATGGCTTCGTCGATGGCGTGGCGGGCCATCAGCTGCTGGGCCTTCGCCGAGAGCGCCTCCGCCTCCGCCTCGAACGAGGTCGACTCGGCCTTGGCCAGAAGGGCGCGCACCTTGGCCAGGATCGGGTCGTCGGCGTCATGGTTGGCTGACGTCGGTCGCCAGCCGGCCCACTGTGACGGAGGCGGGAGCAGAGCGGCCAGATCCGGCAGGACCATGAGGACACCGAGGGTCTCCAGCGCCATCATGAGGCCTTCGGGCCAGCCCAGACGGGCCCGTCGGGTCCAAGGACCCAACCAGTCCAGCCCACTACCCCACCAAGAGCTGACCTCGAGCTCGTCCAGCTGCTCACGCCACGCCGGCGGCGGCGACGCCCCTTTGGCCTCCCGCCAGACGCCGTCGGCGCCCATGGCAGTGATGAGCAGCTCGGTGTGGCGGCCGGAGCGCCGCCGCCGGGAGGCGCGAACCACCTCTCGCGGTTGCCATCCGTGCTCGAAGTCTTGACTCAAGACGCTGGAGACAACCTCGCTGAGCACGGCGCCGACGGTCTCCTGGCCCAACGAGTTGGCCTGCCCCAAGAGGGCGAGAGAGACCTCCTCAAAGGTCACCTCGTCGCCCTTGGCCGCGGCGCCGCCACCGGCCAGGACGAGCATCGACAGGGAGGGGCCACCCGCCTGAGGACCCCGCGGACCATGACGGCCGGGGGGTTGGTAGGGACGCCGGTTGGACCGACGGTTATTGGACTTCTTGCTCATCGTTACCTCCGCCATCTCGCTGGTGACCTTCTGAGCCTCCCACGGACGTGTGACGGCGTGGGGGACGCTCGGTGGGTGGCGCTCCGGGGCGCACAGGGCGGCTTGCCGATCTACAGTGTGGGCTCCGGTAGGAACCGGCGAGCGTAGTTCAGAGGCAGAACATCAGCTTCCCAAGCTGAGAACGCGGGTTCGATTCCCGTCGCTCGCTCCAAGAAAGCCCAGGTCAGATGGGACATCAGGATGGATACCAGTAGGGGGTAGGGGTGTTTCGGCGCCAGCGATCCCCCTCTGATCCCCCACCTCGATGGCGGTTGCCTCGACCGAATCGGCCTCGTCGGCCCAAAAGGGGATCGGCGGCCCGCCCTCCAGAGCCCAGACCTCCCGCATGACCGCCTCGAGGGCGACCGCGATGAGGGCGTCCCGTCGTTGGGCGGCATGTTGGTAGCGATGGGCGGCCGCAGGGGAGGCGTGTCCGAGACGGGCCATCAGCTCGCGAAGGCTGGCGCCCTGCTGGGCAGCGAGGGTGCCTGCAGCGTGGCGGAGGTCATGAAGATGGATGGTGGTCTGCCCGGCGGCGGTGCACGCCTCGTGCCATGCCTTGTACAGGGTTGCCCGCCGGAGGCCTTCGGAAAGCGGGCCCGTGAACACCGGAGCGTCGGGCCCGGGGAGGACGAAACGATCGAGGTGCCCCACCAGTGCGGCGGTCACCGCTGCGGGCAGGTTCACGACCCGGCGGCCGGCATCGGTCTTGGGTGCGGTGGTGATCCGCTTCCCGCCCCGCAGCTCGACGGTCTGCTGTTCCACCCGGACTCGGGACCGACCCGGATCGATGTCGCGACGGCGCAGACCAAGCAACTCACCGAGGCGAAGGCCCCCGAAGCCGGCGAGGAGCACGAGGGCGCAGTACCGCTCCTCGATAGCATCAGCCAGGCGGAGAACGATCTCGGCGTCGATGAACGGCCGCTCCGGTGAGTGCTCCACACCTGCGCCTCGGATCTTGCACGGGTTCACAACCAGGCGGTCGTCCTCCACGGCGGTGTTGAGGATCACCCGGAGCAGTCGGTACGACTTGGCCGCCTGCATCGCTCCGGACCGCTCCGCCAGCTCGGAGTGCCATCGGCGGACGGCCTCGGTGTTCAGCGCTGTCAGCTGTCGCCCGCCTAGCCCTGGGAGGATGAACCGGTCCAGCATGGATCGGTAGAGTTCCTTTGTGCGAGGCGCAAGCTGGCGGCCGTCCGCCCGGCGTCGCTGCTCGAACCAGTCGTTGGCGTAATCCCGTAGGCGCACCTCACCCCGGCGAGGGTCCAGGCGTGCACCTCTGAGCTCGTCGGCCTCAAGCTCACGGCGGAAGGCCTCGGCCTCCCGAGCCCGCGCAAAGGACCGCTGCCGCTGCCCGTCACCGACCCGCCACCGTACGTTGTAGCGGACCTGCCCGCCGGTTGTGCGCCTCTGGATGTAGGCCATGTCGCCTCCACTGCTCAGCCGGCGGGAGCCGGGTGTGATCCGAGGCCGGCTCCGCCGGCGAGCGCTTCGTCCCCTCCTCCCGATCCTACGACCGACCGGTGACCGCCGGCCCGCTGCCTGTCACCGCCTTTCGGCCTGCGGCGGAGACCATCGACGAGGTCCTCCAACGCAGCGGTTGGTACGCGGACGGAGCGGCCCACGTGGACGACGTCGAGTTGGCCGGCTTCGATCAGGCGGTAGAGAGTTGACCGGCTCACGCCCAGCCGTGCCGCAGCCGACGCAATGTCGACGAGCAACGGCAAAGGCTGGACTTCGGACTTCTCGCTGGGTGCCTCATCGCTTGGGGGAGGGGGCGCCCAGATGGTCACCTCCCCGTCGTCCACGATCGTCTCAAGGCCGCTCTGGCAGAGGACGTCGGAGAGGTCGCGGCCCATGGGGCCATGCACAACAACGATACGATGGCTGGTGATTCGGTCGGTGGTCATGGGTTGTCCTTTCGATTTGGTAGGAGGCTTCGAGATGTGCGGATAGCCCACCGAAAAAACAGACCTGCGCTCCGAAGGAGATCGGTGGCCGACGTATGTTCCGGCGGTGCGGGCGGTGGGATGAGGCTGATGTAGTGCGGCGGGTGGTTGCTGTGGGCGAGGTAGCCGACGCCGGGGGGCATGGTGTTGATCCGCTCGGGCGGGTACAGCGGC
>JALYVP010000210.1 GCA_030853185.1 Actinomycetota bacterium
GGCCATCCGGGGCGTGACCGGCGGCGGTGGCCGGGGGGACGACCAGCGCCAACGCGTCCGCCGGCGAGCCCGGCGCCTGGCCGACCGGATCGGCGCCAAGGAGGGACCGGTCGAGCTCGACCGGTCCGGCGCCCTGGCCGCCCGGGGGTACCCCGATCGTCTGGCCCAGGCGCGAGGTGACGACCGGCTCCGCCTCCGGGGCGGCACGGGCCTGCGCCTCCCGGCCGGTGATCCGCTGGGCAAGGAGGCGTTCGTGGTCGTCCTCGACACCGGCGGGGCGGCCGGCTGGGGCCCACCGGCGGTAGGGGCTGGTGCCGACCGCGCCGTCCGCCTGGCGGCGGCCATCGACGAGGCCGACGTCGAGGCTGTCGGCGGCGTGGCCGTGGTCACCCGCACCGAGGTCTTCTGGGACGACGAGCGCGACGACCTGCGGGCCCGCCGCACCCGTTCCCTCGACAGCCTGATTCTGTCGTCGGTGGTGACGACGCCGACCCCCGGAGCCGGGACGGTCACCGCCCTGGTCGAGGTCATTGCCCAACGTGGTCTGAGCGAGCTGGGCTGGTCGGGCCCGGCCCGCGCTCTGCAGCAGCGCGCCGATTTTGCCCACCACCATGACCCGACGGTCTGGCCCGACTGCTCCGACGCCGCGCTGCTGGGCGACCTCGACGGGTGGCTGGCCCCCCGCCTGGCCACCGCCACCGGGCGGGCGGGGCTGGCCCGGGTGAACATGACCGAGGTGCTGCGCCAACACCTGGGTCACCTCGCCGGTCGCCTGCAGGCCTCCGTGCCCACCTCCGTCCGGCTGGCGTCAGGGCGCACCGTGACCCTCGACTACGCCGACGGCACCCCTCGCCTGCGGGCCCGGGCCCAGGACCTCTACGGCACCACCCGCCACCCGAGGGTGCTCGACGGGCAGGTCGCGGTCGTCATCGAGGTCCTCTCCCCCGCCGGGCGGGCCCTCCAGGTCACCGCCGATCTGCCCGGGTTCTGGGCCGGGTCATGGGACCAGGTCCGCCGGGAGATGGCCGGGCGCTACCCCAAGCACCGGTGGCCGACCGACCCGACCACGAGGTGAGCGGTGATCCGATCCATTGCGACATCGATCCGTGCAGTAGTTTGGCAACGTGGTCTTTCACCTGCATAAGAACGAGAAGACGGCTCGGATCGAGAACCTGCCGCTCTTCCGTGATTGCTCGCACAGGGAGTTGGCTGCCGTCGCCGACGTCCTCGTCGAGGAGGAGGTCGACGCGGGCAGTGTCCTGACCCGGGAAGGCCAGGACGGCGGCACCGCCTACATCATCGTCGAGGGCAACGCCGACGTCGTCCGGGAGGGCCACACGCTGGCCAGCCTGGGGCCCGGCGAGATCGTCGGGGAGCTGTCCCTCCTCGACCAGCAGCCGAGGATCGCCACCGTCATCGCCGTGACCCCTCTCAAGCTCCTGGCCTTCAGCCACGATGACTTCGCCAGACTGATGGCCACCGTCCCCGAGTTGTCCCAAGCCCTCCTGTCGGTGCTGGCCAAGCGGGTCCGTGACCTCGATTCGAAAGTGGTGGCCGGGCTGTGACCGAGCTCCTGTCGTGGCAGACCGAGGCCGAGAAGGTCGACGATCCCGTCATCTCCTGCCAGGGGGTGACCAAGCAGTTCGGGTCCCACCGGGTGCTCGACGGGGTGACCTACGACGTCCCCCGAGGCCAGACGACGGCCATCCTGGGCCCGTCGGGGACGGGCAAGTCCGTCATGTTGAAGGTCATCATCGGCCTCCTCAAGCCGGAGGCGGGCCAGATCGTCGTCGACGGTGAGCCGGTGGTGGGCATCTCGGAGAAGAACCTCTTGCGGATACGCCGCAAGTTCGGGGTGCTGTTCCAGGACGGTGCCCTGTTCGGGTCCATGAGCCTCTACGACAACATTGCGTTCCCCATGCGCGAGCACACCAAGTCCTCCGAGAAGGAGATCCGGGTAAAGGTCATGGAGAACGCCGAGCTGGTGGGGTTGGTCGCCCACCTGGACAAGACCCCGGGCGAGGTGTCGGGCGGCATGAAGAAGCGGGCCGGGTTGGCCCGGGCGCTCGTCCTCGACCCGCCGATCATCCTCTTCGACGAGCCCGACTCCGGTCTCGACCCGGTCCGCGTCGCCTATCTCGACGAGTTGGTGAACACGGCCCAACAGGAGACGGGGTCCACGTTCTTCATCATCACCCACAACATCGAGTCGGTGAACCGCACCGCCCACTACATGGGGGTCCTGTTCCGCTCGAAGCTGGTGGCGTTCGGGTCCAAGAAGTTCATGAACGAGACCGACAACCCGGTCATCCGCCAGTTCATGTCCGGTCGGTCCAAGGGACCCATCAGCATGGACGAGATGGCCGAAGAGGACGACAAGGCCGGCCCGAGCTCCGGCAACGGCTCCGGCAATGGCTCCGGCAACGGGTCCGGGGGCGGGTCGGCCCGGGGTTCAGGCCGCGACGCCGACGAGACGGAGCAGGACCCCCGCTACGACGACGAGGACTGGGAGACACCTCCCGGGACGTAACCTCGGCGCGCTCGGCGCAGGCGGCCTATGGGGCAGGCGGGTCGTGGGGCAGGCCCAGGACCCGCTCGGCCACGATGTTGCGCTGCACCGCCCAGGTTCCCCCGCCGATGGTCAGCGCCGGCGAGAACAGGAACCCGAAGGACCAGATCGGGTCGGCGTCCCCGTCACCAGGACCGGCCCCGGCCACCATGGCCCCGGCGCCCGCCAGGCGCTGGCCGGCCGCCATCACGTGCTGGCCATGCTCGTCGGCCAGCAGCTTCTGCACCGACGCCTCCGGACCGGGGGTCCGGCCCTGCAGCCGGGCGGTGAGGGCACGCAGGCGGATGAGCCGCAGGATCTCGCCCTCTGACCACACCCCGGCCAGCTCCTGGCGCAGGAGAGGGTCATCCACGCCTCCAACCTGGCGGGCCGCGTCGATGAGGTCGCCGGCCGACGGGCCCATGCCCCACAGGGCGCCGCCGCTCGACAGCGACACCCGCTCGTTGGCCAGGGTGGACTTGGCCAGGCGCCACCCATCCCCCTCCTCGCCGATCAAGGTGTCGGCGGGGAGATGGACCTCGTCGAAGAAGACCTGGTTGAACGCATGGATCCCCGTCATGTCGACGATCGGCGCCACAGTGATCCCCGCCGTGTCCATCGGGCAGACGAAGTAGGAGATCCCCCGGTGCTTGGGGGCGGCGGGGTCGGTCCGGGCGATGAGGATGCCGTAGCGGGCCAGGTGGGCGCCGCTGGTCCAGATCTTGGCTCCGTTGACGACCCACCCGTCGCCCCTTCGCTCCGCCCGAGTGGTCAGGGAGGCCAGGTCGGAGCCGGCGTCCGGTTCGGAGAACAGCTGGCACCAGTACTCCTCGCCGGACAGGGCGGCCATCAGGTAGCGCTCCTTTTGCGCTTCGGTGCCGGCCGAGAGGATGGTCGGCGCCGCCCACCCGATCCCGATGGGGTTGTTCGGCCGGTTCACCCCCGACGCCTTCAGCTCCTCGTCGATGATCATCTGATGGACGGGGTCGGCGCTCAGGCCGTACGGCTCGGGCCAATGGGGCACGACATAGCCGGCTTCGGCCAGCTCCCGGCCGCTCGGCGCCGGGTGGGCCCCCAGCCAGGTGCGCACCGACCGGCGGCGCTCATCGTCGGCGGGAGGCAGGTCGAAGTCCACGGGCCGTAACGTAGCGGCGCCCGACCCAGCTGAGGGAAGTCATGCATCGACGCGACGTGACGTTCACATCCGACGGCGGCCGGGTCTCGGCGTGGCTCTACCCTCCCGCCGACCGACGCCGGGTCCCTGGCCCGTGCGTGGTCATGGCCCACGGGTTCTCCCTGACCCGCCACGACGGGCTGGCCCCCTTCGCCGAGCACCTGGCCGGCGCGGGGGCCACGGTTGTCGTGTTCGACCACCGGTTCCTCGGCGACTCCCCCGGCGAACCCCGCCAGCGGTTCCGCCGATCGGCCCAGCGGGCCGACTGGCGCAACGCCGTGGCCTTCGCCCGCACCCTCCCCGAGGTCGACCCGGCCCGGGTGGCGCTGTGGGGGTTCTCGTTCTCCGGGGGCCTTGCGGTGGAGACGGCCGCCGCCGACGACCGCATCGCCGCCCTCATGCTGTTGTGCCCGTTCCTCGACGGTCCGGCCCGGATCCGTTCCACCCCCCTGCCGCTGGTGGCGTGGATCCTGCCCCGGGCTCTGGCCGACCGGGCCGGGCGCCACAACCTGATACCGGTGACCGGGCCGCCCGGCACCCACGTCGCCATGTCGCTCCCCGGTGAGGCCGAGGGCTTCGCCGCCACCGTGCCCGGCGGTTCGCCATGGCGCAACGAGATCAGTCCGGGCCTGTTCGCCACGGTCGTCCTCCACCGGCCGTGGGCCAAAGCCGGCCGGCTGACCATGCCCGTCTGGGTCGGCCAGGGCGACCAGGACATCTCGGTCTCGGCCGGGGCCATCGGCAAGCTGGTGGCGGGAGCCGGCGGCGCCGAGCTGCACCGCTACCCCGTTGACCACTTCGGACCGTTCCGACCGGCCATGACCGAGCGGATCGCCGGCGACCAGGCCGCCTTCTTCGTCAGGCGGGTGCTGGCCCCGGCCGGGTAGCTTCTCCCCTCATGCAGTTCACCGAGCAGCACGAGGAGTTTCGTCGGTCGGTGCGAGGCGTCATGAGGCGGGAGATCGAGCCGTTCGTCGACGAATGGGAGGCGGCGGGGGCTTTTCCCGGGCATCAGGTGTGGAAGACGCTGGGGGCGGCCGGCCTGCTCGGACTGGAGTACGACCCCGCCTACGGCGGCCAGGGAGCGGAGCACTCCTACACCGTGATCTTCGGCGAGGAGCTGGGCCGGATCGGCTGTGGCGGGGTGCCGATGGCCATCACCGCCCACACCGACATGGCCCTGGACAAGCTGGGCATGCGCTCCTCCGACACCGCCGAGCTGTCCTTCGTCGACGCCCGGGTGCCCGTCGCCAACACCATCGGCCAGGTCGGCCAGGGCTTCGGCCAGCAGATGCGCCAGTTCCAGAACGAGCGGATGATCGCCGCCTACACCGCAGTGGGCGCCATGTCCGAGGCCCTGGCCCGGACCCGCTCGTACCTGGGGGCGCGCCACGCCTTCGGTCGGCCGCTGCTGGCCAACCAGTACCTGCGGTACCGGCTGGCCGAGCTCACCGCCGAGCTCGACGTCCTCCGCCACTACAACTACGCCTGCGCCGAGGCGTACATGCGGGGCGAGGACACCACCCGCTTCGCCACCATCGCCAAGCTCAAGACCGGCCGACTGCAGCGGGAGGTGGCCGACACCTGCCTGCAGTTCCACGGCGGGGTCGGCTACATGAGCGAGACCTGGGTGTCCCGGTTCTTCCGGGATGGTCGCCTGCTGTCGATCGGTGGTGGCGCCGACGAGGTCATGCTCCAGGTGCTCTCCAAGCTCGACGACCTGGGCGCCTGATCGACCATGGCCGCCGTCATCCTGGCCGAGCTGTGCTCCGAGCTGAACGCCGAGCAATGGGCATTGGACAAGCTGGTGGCCGGCGCCGACGGGGCGGCGTGGGCCACCTCGACCCCCGCCGCCGGTTGGGACGTGCGCGACCAGATCAGCCACCTGCGCTTCTTCGACCAGGCCGCCCTCGTTGCTCTGACCGACCCGCCCGCGTTCGCCCGACACGCCAAGGGGCTGATGGCGGCGGGCGGGGAGAGCCGGGACGTCGCCCTCGGGCGGTCGCTGTCCGGGCCGGAGGTGCTGGAGCGATGGCGGGCCTCGCGCCACGCCACCCGGGTGGCGGCCCTGGCCGCGGCCGAGGCCGACCCGAAGACCCGGGTGCCGTGGTACGGGCCGCCGATGAGTCTGGCCAGCTTCGTCACCGCCCGGCTGATGGAGACGTGGGCCCATGGGACCGACGTGGCCGACGCCCTCGGTTACGCACCGGTGGCCAGCGATCGGCTTCGCCATGTGTGCACGATCGGCATCAAGGCCCGCCCCTACGCCTTCATGATCCACGAGCGCACCGACCCGGGCGACCCTGTCCACTTCGACGTGGCCGCTCCCGGCGGCTGGAGCGGAGTGCCGGCCGGCGGCGGGGGGCGGCGGAGGCGGGAGGGGCGGTGGAGGTGGGGCCCGGAAGGGACCACGGACCGGGTGTCCGGCGCTGCCCTCGACTTGGCCCTGGTGTTCACCCAGCGCCGGCACCTGAGCGACACCGACCTGGTCGTCGAGGGGCCCACGGCCCGGGCGTGGATGGAGATCGCCCAGGCCTTCGCCGGTCCGGCCGGGCCGGGCCGGCGGCCGGCGAGCGACCGGCGAC
>JALYVP010000211.1 GCA_030853185.1 Actinomycetota bacterium
CGGTGGAGGCCCGGTCGACGCCGACCTCGGCGATGAGGTCGATGGCGGCATCGACGAGCTGGCTACGCCGGGCCTGATGGATGAACGAGCCCGGAGCCGCCACGATCGCGGTTCCGACAGCCATGTTTGAAGATTACCAGGTCTGCCTATAATTTAACCAGCACCGCACGAGGCACCCGGAGGAGGAGATGTGCTGCAGCTCCCGTCCCACGTTCGCTCCCTGGCCGCTGCACCCAGTCGACGGGCGGAACCGCCCATCGAGACGCTCATCCGGGCCATGCTCGCCAGCCTGGCGGTCGGCTTGCTCATCGCCGCGGCCATGCTCGTCTTTCACGACCAGATCGTCAGCCACCAAGTTGCCACCCACCACGGCCTTACCGCCGCACAGCGGACCAGCGTCCGCCAAAGCGCCGGCATCACCCTCTGGACCCGGCCGGCCGTCCCCGTGGCTGTCGCCGTGCTCTACCCGATCTTCTTCCGCCGGCTCCGCCGCCACGAGCGGCGGGGATGGCGGCGCACCGTCATCGTGGCCGTGGCCCAGATCGTCCTCCTGGCCTGGTACACCACCGGGCTCGGCTACCCAGCGTGGCTCGTCAGCGCCGAGATCGTTCAGGCCCTGCTCGCGGCCAACGTGCTCCGCTGCGCCCTGCGCCCGAGCGTGCGCCGCTACTTCCCGACCCCGCCCCCGGCCTGACAAGCAGTGGCTGAACGAAGCCGTGAGGCGGAGGCATTCCTGACGACCATCAACCACAGCGCCCCGAGGCGGTCAGCACCTGCGCGGGGTGGCCTGCCCAGGAGTGCCATCACAATCCAAGAGGTGGCCGCTGCGCTCCAGGAACTCGCCTGCTCTCGTGACGATGATATGGCGTACCGCTGCGGAGCAGCTCAGCTGTCGCTCACCCGGGCGGCGGGCTGGGGGAGCGTGTCTCCGGTCTCGAGGAGGGTCTTCAGGTTCGACAGCAGTGCGGGCCAACCCTGTCGCACGTTGTCGAGCACCAGGCTGCCGGGGTCGAAGCCGTTGTGGGCCACGGTCAGCTTCGCCACAGAGCCCTGCGGTTCGATCTCGAACGTGACCTTGGATCGGCGCTCCTTGCCGACTCGATCGACGAACTCGTCGTCGAAACCGTGGGCGGCCCCGAATTCCGGGGTGAGGGTGTGCCACGTGTAGGAGAGTCGGCGCGGGGGATCGGCCTCCAGGACCACCTGCTCGGGGTCGACGGTCCTGATGCCGCTCTGCTCCCACACCATGGTCGAACCCGGCTTCCAATCGGTGTCGAAGTTGACGCCCCAGTAACGGGCCGTGAAGGCCGGATCGGTCAACGCCTGCCAGAGCCGCTCGGGGCTGGTGTTGATGGAGGTGACAGAGAGGAACTCGGTGTCGCTCACGGGAATGGCCTCCAACGCCTCTTTCAGGTCGGCGAGCGCCTGGACGTGCTCGCGGTGGTATCGGTTGATCCAGCGCTCGGCAACGGTGTTGATGGGCTCGGCGTTGAGGTAGTGCAGCTTCTCCCGACCGCGACGCTGGGTAACAACCAAGTGTGCAGCTTCGAGGACGGCCAGGTGCTTGCTCACCGACTGGCGAGCCATGTCCAGCGTTGAGCACAACTCGGTCAGGGTCTGGCCGTTGTGGCCGTTCAGGCTGTCGAGCAAGCGGCGCCGGCTGGGGTCGGCCAGCGCCTTGAACACCTCGTCCATGCATCCTTCCGTCTCATGCAGCCAATCAACTGCGTGGCAGCATATGCAGCTAGACGGCTGCGTGGCAACGAGCGATCGCTCTGGCGTCAGTGGCGGTAGGAGGCGTTGACGATCGGTGACTGCACCGATCCGATCGCCTCGACCTCCACGGTGACGACGTCGCCGGGATGCAGCAGGACGGGCGGATCGCGTTTGAAGCCCACGCCGGCGGGGGTCCCGGTGGCGATCAGATCCCCCGGTCGCAGGCTTATGGTCCGCGACGCGTAGGCCAGCAGCTCGGGGATCTTGTGGACCATGTCCGCCGTCGTGCCCGACTGCATGACCTCATCGTTGACGGTCGTGCTCAAACGCAGGTCACTCGGGTCGAGGGCGTCGGCGGTGACGATCGTGGAGCAGATCGGCCCGCTCTGGTCGGCGTTCTTGCCGTTGGCCCACTGGCTGGTGGCCCGCTGGTGCTGGCGGGCGCTGACGTCGTTGAACACGGTGTAGCCGAGGATCGCCCCCGGGCGGGCGCCGCTGCGCAGCTCCTCCGCCGTCACCGCCGTGAGGGTCTCGCCCACCACGACCGCAAGCTCAACCTCCCAGTCGAGTCCCGGCTCGGCGTCGGGCACCGGCACCGTGGCGCCGGTCGTGACCAGCGTCGACCACCACCGGGCGAAGAAGTTGGGGATCTCGGGCACGTCACTGCCCGACTCCTCGGCGTGCATGTCGTAGTTCAAGGCCACACAGAGGACCTTGGCCGTCGGCGGGACGGGTACCGCCGCCACCGACTCGGCCAGGAGCCGGTCGCCCTCCACGATTTGGGAGGCCTCGGCCAACCAGCCGGTCACATCGGCATAGAACTCGGCGATGGGAGCGAGCACCGTGACCCGGTCACCGACCTCGACGCCCATGCAGGTCACACCTCGGTCGTAGATGGCGGTCAGTCTCAAAACCTTCTCCTGATCATCCCTGCAGTGTGGTCGTGGCGAGCCCCTGCCCGCAACGACCCTTCATTCCTGCCCTGGTCTGGCACTCAGGCGACACCGCCCACCGCGGCGTACACACCGATGGCGGTGACGCCGCCAGCGAGGACCCAGAGGACCCACGTTCGCAACCCGTGGGTCCGGTGCTCGTCCGGCAGGGCCCGCCGTTCGAGAACGAGGAGAAACCCGAGGACCACGGGCAGGAGCAGGGCATTCATCACCTGGACGTCGACGCTCAGGTTCACCAACTGGTGGTCGGTGACCACAGCGGCGGCGCTGACGATCAGCCCCCCGGCGCAGACGGCGTAGAACGCCCGGGCATGGCTCAGGCGGTCGTTGAAGCTGTGGCGCCAGCCGAGGACCTCGGAGAGACCCCACGCCCCGGCCACGGCCACCACCAGGGCGGCGACCACCGCCGCTCCCACCATGCCCAGCCCGAACAGAACGTTGGCGTCCCGGTTGCCCAGGAACGGCACGAGCGCCTTGGCGATCTGGCCGATCGTGTCGAGGGAGGCCCCCGGGTCGGTCCGGCCGATGGTTGCGGCGGTGGCGACGACGACGGCGAGCATGACGACCTGGGTGAGGACGGATCCGACCGCGGTGTCCACCTTGGCCAGCTTGAGATCGGCTTGCTGCAGACCTTTGTCGACCACCGCCTGCTGCTGGTAGAAGACCATCCAGGGCATGATCACGGCCCCGACTTTGGCGGCCAGCAGGGTCAGGTAGGACGACTGGAAGGCGACAGGGTGGGCCAGGCCGTGGACCAGGGCCGAACCTGACGGGTGGGCCAGGACGGCGGCCGGGATCGGGGCCAGCTCGAGCAGGCCGACGATGATCCCGACGGCCTCGATGCGGCGATAGCGGCCCCGGACGACGAGCAGGCACAGAGCGAGAGCGGCGGGAGGCACCGTCAGCCACGGCGGCAGGCCGGCCAGTTGCCCGGCGCCGGCGATGCCGGCGAACTCGGTGATCAGGGCGCCGATGCAGGCCACGAAGAGCGTCCCCCCCGACAGGAGAGCCCAGTTGCGCCCGAAGTGCCGCCGGATCAACGCCCCGTGACCCCCCGCCGGTGAAGACCCGAGGCGGACGGTGACGTCCTGGATCACGTCGAGGATGGGGATGAGCGCGAGCTGGGGCAGCACCAGCCGGTAGCTCCACTGGGCGCCGGACTGGGCGGCGGTGACCAGGCTGCCGGCGTCGGTGTCGGCCAGCATGACCATCAGTCCGGGCCCGAACACGGCGACGAGACGCACCCACCGACGACGTTGCTCGTTGGTGTCCTCTGACGGCGATCGGGGGCCAGCGGGACCGGCTTCGGGGTCGCGACGCGGGCCTCCGGAGTCCGTCACGGTCATCTTCTGAGGGTAACCAACCCTTTAGCGTTAGGCAAGCCTTATACAACGCAGCCGTGAGCGGTAGCCCGGCCGTTGCCCGCACCCCGTGGCGAGCCCGTGAGACCCGGCGCACCGGCCCGGGACGGGGACAAGTGAACCGTGTGGTGAAAAAGCACCTCCCGGGGCTTTTTCACCACGCAGTTGCGGTGGATGGCCCGGCGTCCTCGGATGGATCGCGCCGGCCGAGCGCCGGCCGAGCGCCGGCCGAGCGCCGGCCGACCGCCGCCGGCCGACCGCCGGAGAGTTACGCGCTGAGACCGGCGGATGCGGCCAGATCAGCCAGGGACACCAGAGGACGGGCGCCGAGGTGGCTCACGATCTCGGCGGCGACCAGACCACCGAGGCGGGCGCAGGTCCCGGGATCGGCACCACGCACCATGGCGTGCAGGAAGCCGGCCGCGAAGCTGTCGCCGGCGCCGGTCGAGTCGATCACCCGCGACACCGTCTCGGCGGGGACCGATACCGTGGCGTCGGCGGTGGCCACGATCGATCCCTTCGCCCCCAGGGTGACCACGACCGTGGCGCACGGCGCGGCGAGCTTGGTGACCGCCTCGTTGACGTCGTCGGTGCCGGCCAGGCCGCATGCCTCGTCCTCATTGGCGAACAGGACGTCGACTCGGGGCAGCAACGCCCTGAGCACGTCGCCGTGCAGCTGGACCCAGAACGGGTCCGACAGCGACAGGGACACGAGCGTGTCGGACTCGTGGGCGGCGGCGACGATGCGCTCCACCGTCGCATCGGTGCTCTCGAGCCCGCACAGATACCCCTCCACGTAGACAACCCTGGCGGCGGCAACGGTGTCGATGTCGATGTCCTCGGGCGGGAGGAAGTCGCCGATCCCGAGGCTGGTGCACATCGTCTTCTCGGCGTCGGAGGTGACCATGATCAGGCACCGCCCCGTGCCCGGGCCGTCGTTGCCGGGAGGCACCTCGTAGTCCACACCGGCGGAGCGGATGTCGTTGGTGAACACCTCACCCAGATGGTCGTCGCGCACCTTCCCCACGAACGCCGTGGCCGTCCCGAGCGACGCCAGGCATACGGCGGTGTTGGCCGCCGAACCCCCCGAAGCGGTCGTGGCCACTCCCAGCGCGCCGTAGATCAGCTCGGCCCTCGCGTCGTCGACGAGGGTCATCGTGCCTTTGGTGAGACCGAAGCCCGACACCAACTCGTCGTCGCTCGGTGCCAGCACGTCGACGATGGCATGGCCGACGGTCACGATGTCCACAGCTCGTTCCATGGCCGCACCCTAGGCGGTGCCCCTCGAACATCACCATGGTCGGGCGTAGGCTGCGTCCCCGCACCCGGACACTGCAAAGGAGCAACGTGGCCCCATCGCCAGATCCCCGTCTTCCCCGAACGGCCATTCCTCGCCGCTACGACCTGGAGCTGGCCCCGGACCTGGCCGCATCGTCATTTTCGGGCACGGTGACGATCGACCTGGAGATGGCCGTCGAGGCCGGCGAGATGACCCTCAACGCCGCCGACCTGGTGATCGACTCGGCCGAGCTCGCCGGTCCTGACGGCACGACGCACCCGGCGTCGGTTGCCCTCGACGAGCCCGAGCAGCGAGCCACCCTGACCTTCGCCACCGCCCTCGCCGCCGGCCCCGGTTACCGCCTGGCCATGCGCTTCACCGGCATCCTCAACGACCAGCTCCGAGGGTTCTACCGGAGCCGGTTCGACGACGACAGCGGGGTCGGCCACACCATCGCCACCACCCAGTTCGAGCCGGCCGACGCCCGGCGGGCGTTCCCGTGCTGGGACGAACCCGAGCTGAAAGCCACCTTCGCCGTGGCCCTCGTCGTCGACGAGGATCTCACCGCCCTCTCCAACGGGGCCGAGATCTCCTCGGAGGGCACCGGGGACGCGAAGCGCCGGGTGCGCTTCGCCGAGACCATGCCCATGTCGACCTATCTGGTGGCCTTCGTCATCGGCCCGTTCGAGGTGAGCGCCGCCACCGAGGTGGACGGCGTGCCCCTGCGCATCGCCACCCCCCCGGGACGGGCGGAGCTGACCTCGTTTGCCACCGAGGTCGGCGTCCATGCTCTCAGCTTCCTGGCGTCGTACTTCGGGCTCGCCTACCCCCATGACAAGATCGACCACGTCGCCATCCCGGACTTTGCCTTCGGGGCCATGGAGAACCTCGGCTGCGTCACCTACCGGGAGACCGCTCTGCTCATCGACACGGGGCGCGCCTCCCAGC
>JALYVP010000212.1 GCA_030853185.1 Actinomycetota bacterium
ACCCCATGCCGCGTCTCGACGCTCGCTCACGAAAGCCCCGGCGGGTAGTCGCGGGCGGCGGCGGCGAGCTGGTCGGTCGGCTCGGCGACCTCGGCCACATCGAGGGCGGTGAGCTCACGTCCGGCGATGGCCAGGAGCCGGCGGGCGACGTCGTCGTCGCTGCGCCCGAGCGAGGTTGCTTCGATGGCGGCCACCAGGGCCGTACCCATGGCGACCAGCTGCCTGGCCGCCCTGCGGGTCTCGCCGATCTCGCCCCACCGTTTGGCCAGGGGTACCGGGCGCGGGCGACCGATGGCGCCGTGTCCGTCCTCCGAGTCACCGATTCGCCGATCAGCTCGAAGGCCATGCCGTAGCGCAGCAGGTCACCGAAACGGATGATGGGCTCGCACCAATCCGTCCCGTCGTGGAACCACTCCCAGTTGCCCGCAGCCAGGACGCCATGCGCGTGGTCAAGGATGCGGGCGTGCTCGGCCCGGGCCGGGGCGCGCCTTCCGGCCTCGAGGACGGGATCGTCGCCCAGGCGAGGGGGGTGGTACAGGAGGGGTCGCGACGCCGCCAGGTACTCGTCGGCGACGTCGACGGCGGCGACGGCGGGACCGGCGGCGTTGAGGATGAGCTTGTTGATCTTCCCGTCGACCAGCACCGTGCCCAGGTGGTGCCGGTCGCCGCTGATGGGACGGGCCTGGAAGGGTCCGTCGTCGCCATCGTGGTCGCCGTGCCACGACTCGAAAGCCTCGTGATCGGTGAACGCCCACAGCACCCGGAGGTCGTCGAGACCTCGCCCCACCGCCGGGCCGTCAGGACCGAGCGCCAGCAGGATCTCTGTGTCCCACAAGGCGAACACCACTGCCTGCTTCGCCCGTGTCTGGGCGCCGATGGGTGATTCCCGGCGTCGGCCGGTGGTCCAGTCGAGCAGGCCTTGGACCAGGGTGCACCGATCAGCCGGCACGCGCTCTCTTCTCGGCGGTCGACGAGCTCGGCGGTAGGCGGTCCCACAGTCCGGCCAGGCGCGAGGCGGGTTCTCGACCGGCGCACACCTGGAGGACCAGGCCGCCCAGCCGCCGGGCATCGCCCGGGTCGCCGTCGGCAAGGGCCATGTCGGCGGCGTCGAGCAGCCCGCTGACGCCCAGGTCGACCTCGCCGACCGACGCCAGGATCGATGCCGACTGCTCCGCCAGCGTCCGGGCGGCGGCACCCTCCCCGCCCTCCCAGCGGACGGCGGCCCACTCCGCCAATCACCGCCCCGCCGTGCAGGCGGTCACCCATGGACAGGCAGGCTTCCACGGCCCGGAGGTAGTGGTCGGCGGCGGCGGCCAGGTCGCCGGCTTGTCGCGCCTCGCGGCCCGCCTCCCGACTGGCGCGTGCCCGTCGACGCACTGGTCGCCGATTCGCCGGTTCGGCGAAGGCGGGATCGAGATGGGTGGCGCCTGGTTCGGCGGTTGCATCCGACCGGGCCGCCTCCTCGCCTGCCCCTCCGAGAAGGTCGGCGGCCACCAGGGTGGTCGCCGGCCCGGCGGCGTTGAGGACGACCGCTCCGGGGACGGGACCGCTCAGGCATCGTCGTAGGTCGGATGAGGTGAGGACGGCGGCGGCGGGCCGGGGTTGGCGATCCCAGGCGGCGAGGGCCTCGGCGTCGGTGAAGGCCACAGGAGACACTGGCGGGAGACGCCGGTGCCACTGACGCCATCAACTCGGTCTTCCAGATCGTCGCCTTCGCCCTCCTCGGCTATCTCTACCTGGAGGTGCTGCCCGGCTGGCTCGGCTTGTCCACCGTGGGCCTGCACCTGTCGGTCGCCAAGATCGCCGAGACGGTCGCCATCTTCCTCGGCGTGCCCCTCGTCGCTGGGTTCGCCACCCGCACCCTGGGCGAGGCGAACGGGCGGGTGTGGTACGAGACCAAGCTGCTGCTTCGCATCGGCCCGTTCGCTCTTTATGGCCTGCTCTACACCATCGTCATCCTTTTCGCCGTCCAAGGCCACACCATCACCGCTCACCCCGGCGACGTGGCAAGGATCGCCCTGCCGCTGCTGGCCTACTTCGCCATCATGTGATTCGGGTCGTTCTTCCTCGGGCGGGCCATCGGCCTTCCCTACGAACGGACAGCGACCCTCGCTTTCACCGCTGCGGGCAACAACTTCGAGCTGGCCATCGCCGTGGCCATCGGGGTGTTCGGTGTCACGTCCGGCCCAGGCCCTCGCCGGGGTCGTCGGACCCCTCATCGAGGTTCCCGTCCTCGTCGGCCTGGTCTACGTGGCCCTGTGGTTGCGCCGCCGCCTCTACCCGTCATGACCGACGTTCCCGAGGTTCTCTTCGTCTGCGTGCACAACGCCGGACGGTCACAGATGGCCGCCGCCCTCCTCGACCATCACGCCGCTGGACGGGTTCGGGTGCGCTCCGCCGGGTCCGCCCCTGCCGACGAGATCAACCCGGCCGTTGTCCAGGCCATGGCCGAGGTCGGTCTCGACGTGTCCCGAGAGTCCCCCAAACCGCTCACTGCCGACGCTGCCCGGACCGCCGATGTGGTGGTCACCATGGGCTGCGGTGACGCCTGCCCGGTCTTCCCCGGCAAGCGCTATCTCGACTGGAACCTGCCTGACCCGGCCGGGCAAGGTCTTGAAGCGGTCCGGCCGATCCGAGACGAGATCGACCGGCGAGTCCAGGACCTGCTCAGCGAACTCCTGCCGCCGCAGCCCAGGGCCATGGCCTAGTTTTCGGCGCGGAGGTGGCACCCCCGGAGGCTGGTGAGCCCGACGATGGCGGCGGCGACGAGCAGGCTGCCGCCGAGGTAGTAGACGGCGGTGATCCCGGCAGTGTCAGCGAGGAGCCCACCGACGCCGATGCTGGCCAGGCGCCCGGTTTGCCACACCACGTCGTAGAAGGCGAAGACTCGCCCTCTCCGGTCGTCCGGCACGACCGTTTGCAGTGTCGTGTTGAAGGTGACGTTGCCGGTGGAGGTCCCGACCCCGTAGGCGGCCAGGGCGACCAGGGCACCGGCGAAGGAGGCGAACGTGGCGAGGCTGAGATCGACCAGACCGCGCAGCAGGTAGGGACCGAAGAGGTAGGCGGGCCGGCGAGCGTCGCGGGTGAGGCGGCCGAGGACGAACGGCCCGGTGGCGGCTCCGATGCCGATGGCGGCGAGAAGGACACCGAAGCGGGCTGCGCCGAGGTGAAGGTGGCGTTCGGCGAGCACGACGAGCAGCGCAGAGGTGGCACCGGCTGACAGGGCGGCGAGACCTTGGACGACACCGAGGGTGCTGAGCAGCCTGGACGCTTTGATGTAGGCGAGCCCGTCGGTGATGTCGCCCAGACGGCCGCGGCGAGGGACGGTTTGAGGTCTTGGCACCCGGATTCCGGCGAGCAGCAGCGCGGAGACCACGAACGACACGGCGTTGATCCCGAACGCGGGACCCGCTCCGGCGGTGGCGACGAGGATACCGGCGAGTGGGGCAAGGGCGATCTGTGAGACGACCGCCGCCGACCAGATGGCCGAGTTGGCGCCCAACAGGTTGTCGTCACCGGCCACCGCGGGCAGGACAGCCGACGCGGCCGGGTTGAAGAACACCGTGAAGCTCGACATGGCGAACGCCGAGGCGTACACCACCCACAGGTGATGCCCGAACACGGCAAGGAGCCCGGCGATGACCGCCCTGGCCAGGTCGGCGGCGACCATGACGCCGACACGAGGGAGGCGGTCCACCACGGCCCCGGCGATGAAACCGAGAGCGAGGACTGGGACGATCTCGAAGATGACCGTGGCCGCCACCGACAACCCCGAGCCGCTGAGGCGGTAGACGAGGACGACGATGGCGACGGTGTTGAACGTGTCGCCCCACTGTGAGGCTGTCCGGGCGGCGAACAGACGCCGGAACGGACCGGAGCGAAGGACGGAGAACGAGGAGCGGTCACTCACCTACAGCGCCCCGCTACCGGCCGAGTGCTGCCAGGACCGGCGCACACGTCCCGCGACGGCGCCGCAGCGGGGTGATGACAAACGACGCCACGACCAGCACCGCGCCCAGCGATAACACCGTCTTGGAGGCCGCCGACGAACCGCCCATGGCACCCATCCCACCCATCGAGGCGCCGTCGGCCAGGACGAACATGCCCACGTAGGCGAACACGCAACCTCCAAGCGCAGCGGCCGTGGCCAGGCGGCTGCACGCCAGAGCACCGACGATCAGCAACAGAGCCGACACGACGAAGAGCGGAACCGTCACCGGGGCCAACGCACCGACCGACAGCACTCGAACCGGCGAGGCCGACAGCACTGAAGGCCGAGGCGACCACACCGGGCAGCATCGCCGTCATCGTCGTGCACCCGGAGACGGCCCCGACGCCACCCAGCGCCCGGAGAACCCGAGCGGCCAACCGTGGCACGACCGGACGACTCCGCCCCGGCTTGTCGCCGCTCATCGGGCGAGAGCCGCTTGCATCTGCTCGACGGCGGGGGCGGGCTGCACACCGGTGATCGTCAGGTAGACGCGGCACGCCAGGCCGGTGGGGATGCCCGGGTTGGCGAACGGGTCGGTTCCGTTGACGAGGATGGTGGGCGAACCTACGAACCCGAGGGCGTCGGCCTGCTCGGCCGTGGTCACCTGCTCGTAGGCCACGGCGTTAGGGTCGGCTCCCATCCTGACCAGGGCCTCCTTGAGTCGGGCGTCAGCGACCCGCCAGTTGGGGCAGGACTCGAAGTAGACGAGACGCACGTCGGGCACATCATGTGGGATCATGCGCCCATTGTGAACCTTCCTCTATAGGGGAAGGTCAAGAGGTAGGTTGCGCTCGTGAGGATCGGCCAGGTTGCAGCCGAAGCAGGGGTGACCACCAAGGCATTGCGCTACTACGAACGTGTCGGCCTGCTCAGCGAACCGGCACGGACAGCTTCGGGCTACCGGGACTACTCCAATGCCGTCCTGGACCGTCTGCGTTTCATCCGGGCCGCCCAGGCGGTCGGCCTCACGCTCGGGGAGATCAGAGGTGTCGTCGCCTTCGCTGAGCAGGCCAGCCCGCCGTGCTCGCATGTCCTCGAACTCGTCGAAGATCGAGCCGCAGACCTCGACCGCCGCAGCTCCGAACTCGCAACCCTGCGCGACGAACTCCGTGCTCTGGCGAAGCGAGGACGGTCACTCTCACCCGAAGCCTGCTCACCCGACCTGGTGTGCCACATCCTGAACCCGGTCTCGACCTGACCGAGCCGGCCGCCCGCCCTGTCCCGGAGCACCCCCGGCCGTCGTTCCGCTCCCCCTACACCCGGCCGTCGAGCCGGTGCTGAGAACCTGCGTAGGGCAACACACGGACTGGGTTGCCCACGCCGCCCGACACGACTATAACTTGTTGCGTGACTACGCAAGGAGTGGTGGAACCCGAGGACACCCAGTTCGGGTACGCCGTCGAGACCTTCAAGCTGCTAGCGGACAACACCCGGCTGCGCATCTTGTGGGCGCTGCTCCACGGTGAGCACGCCGTCGGAGAACTGGCCAGCCATGTGGGCGTCAACGTTCCTGCCGTGTCCCAGCACCTGGCCAAGCTGCGCCTGACCCATCTGGTTAAGGTGCGCAGGGACGGCAACAAGGTCTTCTACGCCGCCGAGAACGCTCATGTCCTGCGCCTGGTCGAAGAGGCGCTGTTCCACTCGGATCACGTGGTGCGAGAGGTGCCTGACCACCACGACGATGAGCCAAGCTCGCCCGTCCAGCGGACCCGACGCCGAGCATGAGCGAGGACCATGACGACCAAGGCCATCACCATGGGGCCGGTGAACACGATCACGCCCACGGCCATGAGCATCCGGGCGGGCTGCGAGGGCTCATCGCCTCGCTGTTCCGTCCCCACAGCCACGACGCCGTCGACTCTGTTGACTCGGCTCTCCAGGCGAGCGCCGAGGGGATGCGCACCCTGAAGATCTCCCTCGGTGGCCTGGCCGTCACTGCGGTGATCCAGGTCGTCATCTTCGCAGCCAGCGGGTCGGTCGCCCTGCTTGCCGACACCATCCACAACTTCGCTGACGCCCTGACGGCAATTCCCCTGGCCGCCGCCTTCTGGTTGAGCCGTCGTCCCGCTACCCGCCGCTACACCTACGGCTATGGCCGCTCCGAGGACCTGGCGGGCATCTTCATCGTAGCCACCATCGCCGCCTCGTCCGCCGTTGCCGCCTGGGCGGCCATCAACCGGCTCCTTCACCCCCACCACGTCCACCTGGTCGGGTGGGTGATCGCCGCCGGTCTGGTCGGCTTCGTCGGCAACGAGG
>JALYVP010000213.1 GCA_030853185.1 Actinomycetota bacterium
CTCCAACGCCACCGTCGTCGGGGTCTACACCGGCGGCGACCTGGCCGTGATCAAGGTCTCGGGCGGCAAGTCCCTGCAGCCGGCGACGTTCGGCGACTCCAAGGCCCTGCAAGTCGGCGACATCACCCTGGCCATCGGCAACCCCCTCGGTTTCGCCAGCAGCGTCACCGAGGGCATCGTCAGCTTCAACGGGCGAAGCGTACCCGAGAGCAACACCGTCACCCTGCCGTCCACAGTGCAGACCAGCGCCGCCATCAACCCGGGCAACAGCGGCGGCGCATTGGTCGATCTCAACGGTGACGTCATCGGCATCCCGACCCTGGCGGCCACCGACCAGCAGCAGGGGGGGACGGCCGCCGGCATCGGCTTCGCCATCCCCAGCGCCACGGTCAAGCAGATCGTTCCCCAGCTCATCTCGTCGGGCAAGGTGACCAACTCGGGCCGAGCTGAGCTCGGCATCACGGCCGGGCCCGCTCCGAGCAACCCGGGCCAGACCAACGGCGTCGTGGTGGTCAACGTCGTCAGCGGTGGTCCCGCCGACAAGGCCGGGATCAAGGGCGGCGATCTCATCACCGCCATCAACGGCAAGCCGACACCCTCGCTTCCCGATCTCCAGGAGATCCTGTCCACCTTGATGCCAGGTCAGGCGGCCAAGGTGACCGTACAGCCCCAGGGCGGCGGCAGCCGGACGGTCACGGTGACCTTGGGCCAGCTTCCCGGCTAGGGAAGCCCGCCCCTCGGCTGGTTCAGGCCACGTCGAAGTCGGCCGGGTCCGGGCCGACCCGATCCTCGGGGCCCAGCTCGGTCAGCCGATCCATCTCCGCCGGTGTCAGTTCGAAGTCGAAGACGTCGATGTTCTCCCGGATGCGGTCGGGGTTGACGGATTTGGGGATGACGACGTTGCCGAGCTGGATGTGCCAGCGGAGCACGACCTGGGCCGGTGACCGGTCGTGGGCCTTGGCCGTATCGACCACCACGTCGTCGTCGAGGAGGCCCTTGCCCTGCCCGATCGGGCTCCACGCCTCGGTGACGATGCCGTGTTTGACGCCGTAGGCCCGCAGGTCGGCCTGGACCAGCCGGGGGTGCAGCTCGATCTGGTTCACCGCCGGGGTGATATCGGTCTCCGCGGCGAGGCGCTCGAGGTGGTCCACCGTGAAGTTGGACACGCCGATCGACCGGGCCCGGCCGTCGGCGAGGATCTTCTCGAACGCCTTCCAGGTCTCCACGTACCGGTCGCGCTTCGGTAGCGGCCAGTGGATCAGGTACAGGTCAACGGCGTCGAGCCCCAACTTGGCCAGGCTGGCGTCGAAGGCGGCGAGGGTCTTGTCGTAACCGTGGTCGGCGTTCCACAGCTTGGTGGTGATGGTCAACTCGTTGCGAGGCACACCGCTGTTGGCCATGGCCTTGCCGACGCCCTCCTCGTTGCCGTAGGCGGCAGCCGTGTCGATGAGTCGGTAGCCAGCTTCGATGGCGGCGGCGACCGGTGCGACGACCTCGTCGGGCGGGACCTGAAAGACACCGAACCCGAGTTGGGGGATGGACGTTCCGTCATTGAGGGTGATTGTGGGCGTGATGGCCATGCAGCCTGGTTCCTCTCGTCGTGAGTGTCCCGCATGACTTTCCCGATCGGGCGCCGCTTCACGCCTGCTCACGGCCCGATCCGCTCGTCAGGGGCGGTCGCTGCTCAGGTGTAGGCGTCGATCCCGAGGTGGACGGCCAGGCCCAGGCCGGCCAGGGCGATCAGGATGCGCAGGACCCGGACCGGCGCCCGGCGCACAACGATCGGTCCCAGCCGGCCACCGGCCAGCAATCCGATGGCGAGGGGAACCACGACCGACCAGCGGACCGGACCGAACGCGGCGAACCCGACGGCGGCGACACCGTTGGCCGTGCCCAGGACCGCGTTCTTCACCGCGCTGGCCCGGGCGATGCCCTCGGTGGTAGCAGTGAGAAGCACGGCCAGCATCAGCACTCCTGCCGCCGCACCGAAGTAGCCGCCGTAGACGGCTACCACGAACATGGCCGCCCCGACCGCCGGGCTACGGTCGGCGCCGGCTGGTCGCGTCCCCAGTCGGGCGGGCATGGGCACGACGATGGCGATCGAACCGACGGCGATGAGCCACGGCACCGCCAGCTCGAACGCCCCCGGCGGAGTGATCAGCAGCAGGAAGCTGCCCGCCGCCCCGCCGAGCAGTCCGGCGATCAGCAGGCCCTTCAGCCACGGCCACTGGCCTCGTAGCTCGGGGACGGACCCCGACGTGGAGCCGATACCGTTGAAGACCAGGGCCACGGTGTTGGTGACGTTGGCGGTCACCGGCGGAAGTCCGATGGCCAACAGCGCCGGGTAGGAGATCAGCGACGCCAGACCAGCGATGCTCCCGGTCAGCCCGGCCCCGAAGCCGGCCAGCACCAGCAGCAGTGGGTGGTGGCCGAACATCGGGTCAGTGTCGCAGGTCGCTCAGCGGCGGCCGGCCAACCTGGAGCGATTCCGACGCCGGGGCAGGGCCGTCCTACGGTTGGGACCGTGCCGACAGGGATTCGCCCTCAGCCCAGGGTCCGCCGGAGAGGGAGGTGGCTGCCGATCGTCGTGGCCCTCACGCTCGGAATCGGAGGATGCGGTGGTGGGTCGGGCATTCCGCATGCCACCTCGGGCGGATCGGCGCACGCCAGGACGCCGGCGTCGGCGGACACGGTCTGGCTGTGCCGGCCCGGGTTGGCCGACGACCCCTGCACCCAGAGCCGAGCGGCATCGTCGGTGTCGCCAAGCGGGGCGGTGGCCCCGATCCCGCAGCCGGACGGAGGGTCATCGGCATACGACTGCTTCTACGTGTACCCGACCGTGTCGCCGGAGCCGTCCGCCAACGCCGACCTGCGGGTTCAGCCAGCCGAGACCCAGGCGGCGCAGGCGCAGGCGTCGAGGTTCTCGCAGGTCTGTGACGTGTGGGCCCCGATGTACCGCCAGGTGACCCTGAGCGGGCTGGTCAAAGGCATCGCCGGGCGTGATTCGAGAGCCGAGGCCACCGCCTACGGGAGCCTGCTCGCCGGTTGGAGGGACTTCCTGGCGCACCACGACGACGGGAAGCCGATCGTTCTCCTCGGCCACTCCCAGGGGGCGGCGATCCTGATCCAACTGGTCCAACGTGAGCTCGACGGAAACCCCACGCTTCGAAGGCGCCTGGTGTCGGCCATCATCGTGGGCGGCAACGTGGTGGTGCCGCAGGGCCGGACGGTAGGTGGGAGCTTCCACAACGTCCCGGTCTGCACGGCTCCGGGCCAGGTCGGCTGCGTCGTCGCCTACTCCACCTTTGGGGCGCAGCCTCCCGCCGACGCCCTGTTCGGCCGGCCCGGCCAAGGGGTCAGCCTTCTGGCCGGGCAGACTGCGTCCTCCGGCCAGGAAGTGGCCTGCACCAATCCGGCCAACCTCGGCGGAGGCCCGACCCCGCTCCAGCCGTTCCTGCCGGCGGCCGACTTCCCAACTCCCAACGCCGTGGTGACGACGCCGTGGGTATCGTTCCCTGGGTTGTACTCAGCGGCGTGTGATCACGCTCATGGAGCTTCCTGGCTGCAGGTCACGGCGGCCCCGGCCTCGGGCGACCTCCGGCCTCTGATCCAGGCCAACCTCGGGCCGGCATGGGGCTACCACATCGAGGACGTGAACATCGCTCTGGGCAACCTGGTCAGCGACGTGGCCGCCCAGGAGCAGGCCTACCGTTGACCACGGGCCGAATGCCGGCGGGTAAAGCGGCTCGGCAGTCAACCGGCGGCCATGGCGCCGTACTCGTTCTGCCACGCCTCCCAGCCCCCCAGGAGATCACGGACATCCGAGAAGCCCATCGCCTCGAGCATGCTGGCGGCGGCGATGGACCGGTAGCCCCCGGCGCAGGTCACGAGGACGGGGTGCCGGGGATCGAGCGACGACAGCATGGTCCGCAAGCGGGGCAGCGGGAGGTTGACGGCGCCGGGGAGGGTGCCCCCGGCGAACTCACCCGGGGCTCGCACATCGACGACCTGGAGGCCATCGACGGTCTGGATATTGCCCGCCGCCGCACGGGCATCGACGCGGGTGCTGGTGGCAACCAGACCGGGCGCGTCGACCAGGACCTGGGGGTCGGTCACGGCACCGACCACGGATTCGATGCCGACCCGGGCCAGCCGGACCAGGGCCTCGGTGGCCTGGGCGAGGGAACCGAAGAGGATCACCTGCTGGCCTGGAGCGTGCACGGCGGCGGCGTACTCGGCGAAGCGGCCGGAGAGGCCGACGTTGACGGCGCCGCGCAGGTGGCCGGCGGCGAACGCCTCGGCGTCGCGCCCATCGAGGACCAGGGCGCCGCCGACGGCCAGGCGCACGGCGTCGGCCCCGGCCACGGCTGCAATGGTGCGGTGCGGATCGAAGGAGGCATGGCCCTGGCGATTGAGGGCCACATCGTCTTGGAAATACGCAGGGGGCTCGGCCAGACCGTCGGTGATGGCGGCGACGAACTCCTCCTCGCTCATGGGGGCCAGGGCGTAGTTGCGGCCACGCTGGTCCCCCAGGGTCGCCACCGTCTCCGACGACAGAGCCTTGCCGCACGCGCTCCCGGCGCCGTGACCGGGATAGATCAGCACCGAGTCCGGAAAGGTCAGGATCCTGGTGTGCAGGGACCGGTACAGGTCCCTGGCCATGTCCTGGGCGGTCCTGCCTGCCGACCCGAGCAGGTCGGGGCGGCCCACGTCGCCGAGGAAGAGGGTGTCGCCGGTGAGCAGGGCCACGGGCGCCTCGTCGCCGCCGTGCTGGTAGACGGCGAGGGTGATCGATTCGGGGGTGTGCCCCGGTGTGGACAGCACCTCGATGGTGACGCCCGTGGAGGGGTCGCCCAGCGCCAGGCGCTCCCCGTCAGCCAGGCGGCGGATCGGGAACGAGACCGGCGAGACGTCGCCCATGGCGATGGCCGCTCCGGTGGCCTCGGCCAACTCGGTGTGACCGGGGATGAAGTCGGCGTGGACGTGGGTCAGCACGATCAACTCGATGCGTAGCCCCTTCTGCGCGGCCATGTCCAGATAGGCGACGATGTCCCGTCGAGGGTCCACCACGACGGCCCGCCCGGACGCCTCGTCGGCGATCAGATAGGACGCCTGCGAGAGACACCCGAGGTACAGCTGTTCGAGGATCACGTTCCGGCCCCTTGACGGTACCCAGCGTATCCGCTCAGGCCGGGCTGACCACCCGCATCACCCCGTTCTCCGGGGTGATCAGCAAGCTGGACACCTGGATGGTCCCGTCCGCCGTCACCCCGACCCCGTCGAGCGTGTCGGACCCGGTGACGCCGCTGGCGGCGAAGACCACATCGGAGCCCGGGCACAGATCGACGACGTCGTACCGGCGCCCCAAAGCCCCGTGGCGCTCCACTTCCTGCCGCTCCTCGTCGCCCTGGGGGGCCGGCCGGGCCTGCATGCCGCCGCCGAGAAGCCGGACCGAGCACGCCGTGATCACCCCTTCGGGGGCGCCGCCGATCCCGACGGCGAAGTCGACGCCCCATCCCGGGACCAGGGCGGCCAGGCCGGCCATCACGTCCCCTTCGGGAACCTCGATCACCTTGGCCCCGACTCGCCGGACCTCCTCGATCAGAGAGCCGTGCCGGGGTTTGTCCAAGACTGCCACCCGCAGCTCGGTCACCCCTACCGCCAGCGCCGAGGCTACGGCTCGCAGGTTGTCCTCGATCGGGGCATCGATGTCGAGGGAACCGGCGGCGGCGGCACCGACCACGAGCTTGTCCATGTAGAACCCGGGCGGGACGGTCAGCGATCCGCCGGGGGCGGCGGCCAGCACCGTCACCGCACCGGGAGCGCCTCGGGCGCACAGGCTGGTCCCCTCGAGTGGGTCCACGGCCAGATCGAAGCGGGGGCCGCGACCGGTGCCCACCTCCTCGCCGGCGAAGAGCATCGGAGCTTGGTCCTTCTCCCCCTCGCCGATCACCACGACGCCGTGACCGGGCACCGAGGCGAGGGTGGAACGCATGGCCTCGACGGCGGCCTGGTCGGCCGCCTCCTTGTCCCCCCGGCCCACCCACGGCCCACACTGGGCGGCGGCATCGGTGCACGCCTTGAGCAGCGAGAGGGCCAGCGTCGTCACCTCGGCACCCATGGCGACGACCCTAGGCACCGGAGTGGGCCACCTTCCTCCCCGAAGCGGGGGAGGTCGTGAGGGAACGCCCGCCGGAGCGCTCAGGGCGACTGCCCGGAGCCGGGCGGCAGCCATGCCGGAGCGGCG
>JALYVP010000214.1 GCA_030853185.1 Actinomycetota bacterium
GCCCTGACGTCTCCCCGCTGCGGGCGCCGTCGCTGGCGGGGCTGCCGCCGACGCTAGTGGTCACCGCCGAGGCGGACCCGCTGCGCGACGAGGGGGAGGCCTTCGCGGCCCGCCTGGCCGAGGCCGGGGTGCCAGTGGTCGCCACCCGCTACCTCGGCATGGTGCACGGCTTTGCCGACCCGGCCACCTTCGACGCCGCTCACGCGGTGGTGGACCAGATCGCCGCAGCGCTGCGACGAATTGCAACGGCCTGAATGATACGGGTGCGGCTCCCTTCGAGTGAAATCAGGCCACCTGCGGATGGTGCCGTTGGCGAAGCAAAACTGGTGACCCGTTGTCGTTCCTGAGGACACCGGCCGCCAGGGTCACCGCGACTGGGCGGTTGGTTCATGAGTGATTGGGGCAAGATCCGCGCGGGCCGCGATCCATCGTTAGCGGGCTCCGGCCCGTGTGAGTCCGTGGCGCCCTGTGGTATCTCTGAGCCTGGTCCGAGCGCATCTGCCCAATCGAGATGGAAGGTACTCGCCCGCTCCTGGGTGTCACCCGCGCTGACGTCGTCCCCGGATGACACGGGTCGCGCTACGGAGCCTGTGGGAGGTCACCGAGACCTCGGGTGCGCGGTGACGTAGTCGTCCAGGATTGGGCAGCGGCTGTCGAGGATCAGGCCCCGGTCGCGCACCAGATCGAGGGAGTCGCGGTAGGGAAGGGCACTCTGACCAAACCACGGCCGCTAAACGACGGTTCGATGAAGCAGTCGCTCTAAATGGACAACCATGAGACTCGGTGGGCTCCCGGTATCCCGTTTACCTCAGATGGAGCACATGTCTCCGCGCACATGAGCCTCCACCGGATGCCAGCAACACATCAACGGTCCATTCAACGTCTTCAGTCGACGATCGTTTGGGACACAGCACCCCCGGTCGGGCTAACCGCCACTGGTCTGTCGGGAATCTCCACCCAGCGTGCAGCTGCGTCGAAGGTATCCGTCGGTGTGCTACTGAACGCGATGGCGGCATCGGGAGCGTGTCGTCGCACCAGATTGATCACCTGCTCGAACAGCTCAGGCTGATCTTCCGCCGTCCGCACACCGCCGCCGACAACGACGCACTCCCACGGTCGGGCACACAGGGCATTACCGACGAGCACCTCCACATCGTCGCTGCCGTCGAGGCCGAACAGGCACGTTTCAACGCCGACGCCGCGCTCGGCGAATAGAGCGATGCCCACCTCTATTGCGTCGGCTACCGGCTTAAGGTCCCAGGGCCCGGGAACCCGATACGGATCGAGCCCGATGACGAGAACGCGGGGCACCGGCGGCGTTGTGTCCACCCGTGGAGGCTACGTCGCGCCGGCCGATTGTGCGTACGTCTGCGCCATCAGATCAGAGCGCTTCTCGATGCGCAGCCCTCCTGCCCCACCTGGCGGCCGGCGCGACTTGCCAACCAGCGACAGCCCGGCTGAACCTCACCTCGCCACGGGTCGGGTCGATCTTCGTTCCTCACGGGGATCGGTCAGCGGGCGATCGAGGGCACTCTCGCCCTCCTGTTCAGGATCCTGGACGGATCCTCGTCAAACGCCTAAATTGAAGGCCTTTCCAGGTCGCACAGACCCTCCTAAGCCCGACGGGCCTGGCTACAACAACGGTGGAGCCGGCCGCCGGGTAACCAGGTGTCGCCCAGTCCGCCGCGCCGTTAGCCGGTGCGGGCGGCGGTCATGAGCAGGTGCACGATGACCTGGACCATCCGTTCCTCGTCCACGCCGAGCGGGGTGTGGCCGAACGTCCACTGGCTCCGCCGCATGTTGACGACCGCCCCCAGTAAGACTGCCGAGAGCGCTTCGGTGTCCCAGCCGCCCGGACCGTCGGCGTTGAGCTGGCGGTCGAGGACCTCGGCGCCGAGCTGGTAGCCCGGTTCGCCGATCTCGGCCCAGAATTGACGGCCGAGGCTCGGGGCGACGGCGCCCTCTTTCTCGATCAGGGCGGTGACGTCGCGGTAGCGGGTCAGCTCGGCGAACAGGTAGCGGAAGACGAGGGTCGTCTCCGCTCCTATGTCACCGAGCGGTAGGAGATCGACGATGGAGCGCGGCCCGGCGACCTGTGCTGCCTCACGGTCGATCACCGCCTCGAGCAGTGCCTCCTTGGAGGCGAAGTGCTTGTAGAGGGTCCCACCGCGGGCCGCGAAGCCAGCGGCCGCCTCGATGTCGCCGACCGTCGTCCGCTGGTAGCCGTGCTCAGCGAACAGGCGGATGGCGGCGTCGAGGAGCTTGTTGCGCGTCGTGGCGGTCAGGGCGCGCCGGCCTCGGCCTGAGCTACCTCGAGCGCGGCGATCCGTTCCGTGTCCAGATAGACAATGTCCTCGCGGAGCTTGCCCCACACCATCCGACCGCACTGCACCCACTCGTTGGTGTAGACGTACCCGGACGGCAACTCGACGCGGTCCGCCCCTCGAGTTCGCAGCGTCATGGCCCACGGCGGGCCCTGGGCGACGACGTCGTGGATGGTGAACCGGGGGCGCAGTGCTGCGAACCACTCGAACCACGCCACGATCTCGTTCCGGTCGGTCGTGTTGATCGCCCAGCACCCTGAGCCGGGGAACACCATGTGCGCCCCCTCTCCAAAAGTGGCGAGCACCGCGGACGGGTCTCCTGCGGCCAGCCGGTCGAAGGCACGTGGAACCATAAGCGACGCAATCCATGAGTACGGTCAGGTACCTCCAAGGAGCGTTGGTCAGCAGTCGATGACCCATGTCATCCTACGATGACCATCTGGTGGTGGCAAGCACAGTTGGCAGCAGACGGAGCTAGCGCACCGCCAGCGCCGCACGAGCGCAGCGAGAGAGGACCGGTGCAACCCCAACCTGAGCGCACAGCCGCCACCGCGTCCGTCGAAACAACGATCTACGGCAACCGTCTTGGCTTCCCCCGACCTGCCTGCCGCCCTGAGCGTTGAGCTGCGTTCCCGTATGCCTCGCCCGAGAAGAGGCCCGGTAACGGGGGCTATACGGGACAGGACAGCGATGCAGGTTCCACCCGCTGCGGCCCCCCAGGGTGACGCTCAGGACGCCCCCGCCTCCCTGAAGTGCTCGCGATAGGCAGCACTTCAGGAAGCCGTTGGTCCCGGTTCGAACGTCGGCGATCCTACGAGCCAGTGGAGAACAGGCCACTCTGGCGCGCCGGTCCGTGAAGAGCTTGTAGCGCGAAGCCGCCCCGAACGACGGATCAGGTGTGGTCAGCCGACCTCGCCCTCATCCTTCGTTGCGACCGCTCTTGGTGGCCACAGGCTGGCCGAGGCCCTCCGGCAAGTCGCTACTTGTCGGTTGGTGCCACGTTCCTTAACGGCGCCCCAAATGGGACCACACGTCCTCGACGAACCAACCCAGCGACGCTAGGGCGTTGTCGATCAGCGGCACCATCCGCTCGCGTGGTCCCGACCCCAGGGCGCCCTTACCCATCCGGACGTGCAGCTTGCCGAACCGGCCCAGCTCCCACTTCACATCGGCGACGTCTAGGCTGCGGGCCTCGTTGACCCGAAGCCCGACCTCGGCCATCAGCCGGACCGCCGCGTAGTTGCGGGCCGTCGGAGCGAACTTCCGGCACGACGCCAGCTCCTCGCGCCAACGCAGCTCACGCAGCTCACGTAGGTCTGTCACCGCGGCCAGGCTCAACCCACGCTCCTCGTCTTCACGTTGGGTGCAAGAGTCCGCACAGACCCAATCCTGGGCCCAGTCACGGTGAATGGTGCTCAAACCTTGCAAATCACCGCCTCCGGGCAACTCTACGACGAGACCGTCATCGCCGGCACGGCACGCTCCTAACTGTCACGGCCGACAGCCGCTGTCGTCTGGTGGCGGAAGGTGTCGGTTCTTTCACCCCAGGGGGGGTTACCAGGGTAGAGAGGTGCTGAGAGACTGTCAAGCGATGATGCCAAGTGAGGCGGAGGGCCACGAGATGGGCTGGGGGACCCATCCGAACCCTGGGCGGGCTGGATGGCCCGAGGGTCCCGCCGGGCAACCCAGCCGCGGGGGGTCCGCCGCACTGCGCCGGGTGGGTGGGGTGGTCGGCGTCGCCGTCGTGACCAGCGCCGTCGTGCTCCTGATCGCCTCCTTCCTGCCCTGGGCCGTCGCCCGGTTTGACATCGTCACCATCCAATCAGCATCGGGGATCGGCGACACACGCGGAGTGGCCAGTGCTGGGCTGGCGCTCGCCAGCGCGCTGACGTGGCTCGTCGCCGCTCTGCGATGGCCGCCTCGGCGGATACGGCTCGTGGCTGTCGCCGTCTGCGCGATGGCCGTTGCGGACCTGGCCGTGCTGCTCAGCGTGGCCGTCGACCTGAAGGGCCTGTCGGGCTTCGACCATGTCGACTTCAACCTCGTCGCCGTCACCCCCGGCGGTGGCTTGATCCTGGCCCTGCTCGCAGCCATGGCCCTCTTAGGCCTGTCCATCGCCAGGGTCGTCGGAACCCGCTCCCGAGCTGCCACGATGGGCGCTCAACCCGCGGGCTCACCGCCCCCCGGCTGGTATCCCGACCCCCAAGGCCAGCACCGGTTGCGCTGGTGGACCGGCACAGGCTGGACTGACCATGTCACCGGCTGAACTGTGTTGCCGACGAGTCGAAGCCGGTCTCGCCCGCAGTGACGCATCGGCCATCGGGAACGGTCATCCTTGATTCGTCGCGGGGGAGGAGCGCCGATCGTGCGGAGACATCGTGTCCGCAACACCGTCAACGCCGCTCTGGGCGGAGCCTTGAGCGCGGCATTGGCCTTGGCGGCCGGCGGCTGCGGAAGTCCATCGGCGCAACGAGTGAGCGACGCCCGGATACCGTTCACCTTCACCGTCCCGGCCCACCTCAGCGTCGAACACGTTGCCTACACCCAGACGGACCCACCCATCTTGGTCGAAGCCGCCACCGGTCTGGGCGACGACTATGACCATGTCGACGTCCGGCGCGCGAAGGCGGCGGCGGTGTCGGAGGCGGCGATGGTGGCCGGCCTGGACCGATTCGGCTCGGCCGGACCGACGATCTCGGTGCTGGAGCCTCCGCGCACCGAGACACACTCGGGGCTTCGAACCGCTACCGGCGCCTTTCGTCTCATCGACGGGAGTCAGGCCGTCCATATCGTTATCTACACGTTCGCTACCGCCGGCTCGACATGGGAGATGGAGTGCGAAGCCACCCAACCGCGACGCTCGACCGTCGACAACGCCTGCAACCAAGCGATCAACTCCATCCAGGCGAACCGATCGAAATGACCGTCTCGCCAGACGACGCAGGCCGTCGGGACCGGTGCACTACATGGTGAAGTGCATGTTCGAGACGACGATGACGAGGAGGCAGAAGCCGATCCAGCCGAACACCGTGAGCGCCGAGGCCATGCCGACGGCAGCCAACGCCCTCCCACTCCTGGTCCCCCGGGATCCGCGGATCTTGAACAACGCCACCGGTCCGATCGACAGCCCGACGAGCCCGATGCCTATGACTATGACGAGAACGACAAAGAGCACGGTTCCGGTGGAGAACCCGATCAGACCACAGACCAACGTGACGATAGCCAGCCGAGGGCTACGGCCGTCGAGGGCGGAGCTGGAGCGGTACTTCTTCCTCGACGACAGGCATCGATCCGGGCTAAACCTGGATCCACCGACCGGTAGCGGGTGTTGGTTTCTGAGGCTGTCTCGGATGTTCAGATGGGTCAGGGTGCCGGTTGGGGGGGTCGTGGGCGCAGCGGGCCGCTGAGCGGCCGTGAGGATCCAGGCGTCGGTTGGGGTGTTGTGGTCTTCGGCGCGGCGGCCGGCATTGGCGGCGGCGCTTGTTGCCGACCGGTTTCAGGTCAGGCAGACCTCGAGGCCGCGGAGACGCTCGAGGGCGTCGATGAACGCTTGTCGCCATGGCCAGTCCTCGGCGAGGTGCAAGGTGTTGCGTCGGGCGGAGCGGGTGAGGTGGCCGGGGATGGCGAAGTACCGGCGGCGAAGGGTGGGGGTGGTGATCACCGAGGTGGAGATGGCGCCGAGGCGTGCGGTCCAGCGGGCCAGGTTGTGAGCGATGGCCCCGATAGCGAGCCAGGCGGCGTTCGCCCCGAACAGTCCCGACGGCATGTGCGCCCAGCCGGCGCCTTCTTTGAGGCCGCGGATGACGAGCTCGATGTGGGCGTGGGCGCGATGGTCAGCTTCGATGGCCACGACCGGCCCGGTTTGGTCGGTGATGAACGCGTGGTAGTCGTAGGTGGCGAGCAGGGCCAGCTGGGTGCCGGG
>JALYVP010000215.1 GCA_030853185.1 Actinomycetota bacterium
GGCTGGTGGCGGCCGACCTGGCCCGACGGGCCGCCACGCCGGTAACCGGAGTGGACATCAGGGAGCTGACCGCCGGCCTGGCCCGCCTGTACCCCGGCGAGGGACCGGACCTTCAGCGCCTGGCCGCCGCCGCCGCCGTCGTCCGGCGCTGCTCGGTGCTGGCCGGCGGCCCCGGGACCGGAAAGACGACGACCGCGGCGCGCATCCTGGCGCTGCTCGACGACCAGGCTGCCGCCGCCGGCACGAAACCTCCCCGGGTGGCTCTGGCCGCCCCGACCGGGAAGGGCGCCGCCCGACTGCAACAGTCAGTCAACGCCGAGGCGGTCGGGCTCGATGTGGCGGATGATCGGCGCCAGCGCCTCGCCGGCCTGGAGGCATCCACCCTGCACCGCCTGCTGGGGCGCCGCCCCGGGCCCGAGGGTCGCTTCTATCATGATCGGCGCAACCGCCTGCCTCATGACGTAGTGGTCGTCGACGAGACGTCGATGGTGTCGCTAGCTTTGCTCGCCGCCCTGGTCGACGCCATGCGCGCTGACGCCCGCCTGGTGCTGCTCGGTGATCCCGAACAGTTGACATCGGTGGAGGCGGGGGCGGTGCTGGCCGACATCGTCGGCCCGGTCACCAGCGGCCTCGTCATGGGACCCGCCAGCCGATCGGTCCTGACCGCGGTGACCGGTCACGTGGTGGACGCCGAGGAGGCGCCCCCCGGAGTCAGCATCGGCAACGGCATCGTCGTGCTGCGCCGCGTGCACCGCTTCGGGGCGGTGATCGCGGCACTGGCCGAGGCCGTCCAGGCCGGCGACCCCGACGAGACCGTGCACCTCCTCGACGGTTCCCATCCGGAGCTGTCCTGGGTCCACGACAGGCCGAGCACCCCCGACCCGTCGCGTCCCACACCCATGGCTGCCATTCGTCACCTCGTTGTGCGGGCCGGGAGCGACGTGCTCGACGCCGCGGAGGCGGGCGACGGCGCCGCCGCCCTGGCTTTCCTGGCCACCATGCGGATCCTCTGTGCCCACCGCCGGGGCCCGCATGGCGTCACGGCATGGGCGGACCGGGTCGACAGCTGGTTGATCAGCACCCTCGGCGACCGCCGCTCAACCGAGGCGTGGTACGTGGGCCGACCGGTGCTGGTGACCGCCAACGATCACGAGCTGGGCCTGGCCAACGGTGACGTCGGCGTGGTGATCCGCGACGCCGGCGGCGAGCGCCGGGTCGCCTTCGAACGCCATGATTGCGTCGTCGACATCAGCCCGGGCCGGCTCCGCGCCTTCGAGACCGTGCACGCCATGACCATCCACAAGAGCCAGGGCTCCCAGTTCGACCACGTCGTGGTGGTCCTGCCCGAGCCCGGTTCGCCCTTGCTGACCCGCCAGCTCTTCTACACGGCGGTGACGAGGGCCCGCCAGGGGGTGACGGTCGTCGGCAGCGAAGCCGCTGTTCGCACCGCGGTCGGCACCCGCATTGCCCGGGCCTCCGGTTTGGCCGAACGGCTGTGGGGCCCTACCTCCCCGGCGGCGACCCCGGCAGGGGCCCATGGTCCCGGCAGCGTGCCTTCCACCCCGTAGGGGTCACCACCACGTGGAGGCGCCGCCCGCACGCCGGGCAGTACCGGGGCGGTTCGTACCGCCCGGTGCAGGCTCCTCCGGTCGGGCAGGCGGCCCCCGCACCCCCGCATCCGGTGCAGTGCGGGCCGGAGGGCAACAGGGACACGGAGCCTCAGATGGCTGAGGACAGGGCGCCGATGGGCATCCGCAGGTCGGCCAGCATGGCCAGATCCTCGCCCGGAGCCCGGCCCAACGTGGTCAGGTAGTTGCCGACGATCAGGGCGTTGATGCCCCCGGTCATGCCCATGGCCTGGAGCTCTCCGAGCGTCAGCTCCCGGCCCCCGGCGTAGCGGAGGATCGTTGCCGGCAGGCCCAGCCGGAAGAGGGCGATCCAGCGGAGGGCGTCGAGGGCTCGCACCGGCTTGCGGATGGCGAGCGGCGTGCCGGGCCGGGGATCGAGAAAGTTCACCGGGACCTCAGCCGGGTCCAGCTCCGCCAGCTGGCCGATCAGCTCCAGGCGCTGGGCGTCGGTCTCGCCCATGCCGAGCAGGACGCCGCAGCACAGCTCCATGCCCGCGTCCTTCACGTCCTGGCACGTCTTCCACCGCTCGTCCCAGGTGTGGGTGGTGACGATCTCGGCGAACTTGGATCTCGCCGTCTCCACGTTGTGGTTGTAGCGGTGGACCCCGCCCGCGGCCAGACGCTCTGCTTGTCCGGGCGCGAGGATGCCGGCAGAGACGGCAACGTTGAGCCCGGTCTCGGAGGCGACCAGGGGAACGAGATCGAGGATGCGACCCATGGTCCGCTCATCGGGGCCCCGGACGGCCAGGACGATGCAAAACTCGCTGGCCCCCAGCGCCGCCGTCTCCCGGGCCGCGGCCAGCACCTCGTCGGTGTCGAGGAAGGGGGTGGCCAGCACCGGGCTGTCGAAGCGGGACGACTGGGCGCAGAAGTGGCAGTCCTCCGGGCAGCCCCCGGTCCGGGCCGAGAGGATGCCCTCGACCTCGACCATCGGGCCGCACCAGGCCAGGCGGACCTCGTGGGCGAGAGCGGCCAGGCTGGGGACCGCCTCGTCACCCACGCCGGCCACAGCCGCCAGGTCGTCGGCGGTGAGACGCCGACCGTGTCCGATGAGGGCATCGCGGGCGGCGGCGAACGTGGCCAGATAGGGCGGCTGGGAGGTGGGGGAAGACGACACAGGCGGTCACTGTATTCGGACCCGCACCCGAGCCGAGGACGGCCGCGTGCTCCCCGCCATGACCGCCACCGCTCTGCTGACCGAGGCCCTGGCCCGCACCGTGGCCATGGTCAGCAGGAGCCTGCTCGTCGTGGTCGGGGTGTAATCGGGCGCTACGGTCGCAGGGTGCAACCGAGCGAGTACGTCGCCATCGTGAGCGAGCAGGCGTCCCTGCTCGGCGATGTGGCCGAGGGCGCCCTCGACGTCGCCATCCCCAGCTGCCCGGAGTGGTCCATGGCCGACCTGGTCTGGCATGTGTCGGTCGTCGCTGACTTCTGGCGCCAGCTCGTCGATGGCACCGTCGCCTCCCCCGACGACGTCCGGCGCGGGGACCGTCCCGCCGACAGCGACCTCGTCGCCTCCTACCGGGCGGTGCTCGACCGGCTGGTGACCACCCTCGCGGCCGCCGATCCCGCCGCCGAGGTGTGGACCTGGTCGACCGACCACCGCGCCGGGTTCATCCAGCGGCGCATGGCCCAGGAGCTCACCGTTCACTCCTGGGACGGCCACCACGGCCGCAGTGTCGAGCAGCCAATCGACGCCGCCGTGGCCGTCGACGGCGTCGAGGAGTTCCTCGAGTTCTTCCTGCCGCAGATCCACGTCGTCGACGTCGGCGACGGCATCCACCTGCACAGCACCGATGACAACGACGGCGGGGAGTGGCTCATCCGGGTCGAGGACGGCGCCTGGGTGACCGAGCACCGCCACGCCAAGGGCGCCTTCGCGGCGCGGGGCCCGGCCTCGGATCTGTTGCTGCTGCTGTGGGGCCGGCGCCGGCCCGGGGACCTCCAGACCTTCGGCGACCCCGAGGTATTCGCCCGGTTCACGGACCCGGTGTGAGCGGGATGGAGCGGGCCGCGGACCGGTTTCGCGCGGCCATGGCGGAAAGCTCCCCGTCTAACGATATATCGCGTTATAGTCGTGAGTGTTCGGGGACGCTCCCCGGACGATCATGACCAAGGAGCAGCACACGATGCGAGAACATCATCACGGAAGAGGAGCAGGACCGCTCGGCGATCCCCGGTTCGGCGACGGGCGCTTTGGCGGCCGAGGCGGCTGGGGAGGCCCGGGCGGCCCCGGGAGTCGGGGGCGGCGCATGCGCCGGGGCGACATCCGCCCTCTCCTGCTCACCACGCTGCTGGCCGGCCCGGCGCACGGCTACGAGATCATCCGCCGGCTCGAGGAGCGCAGCGGGGGCATGTGGAAGCCGAGCCCTGGCTCGGTGTACCCCACCCTGCAACTGCTGGCCGACGAGGGCGTGGTCACCAGCACCGAGGCGGACGGAAAGCGCGTGTTCGCCCTGACCGACAGCGGACGGACCGAGGCCGAGGCCCATCAGTCGAGCGGCGGTCCCGAACCGTGGGACGCCGATCCCTCCGCCCAGGGCCGTTTCGCCCTCCGGGAGGCCATGGCCCAGCTGCATCATGCCGCCCAGCAGGTGGGCAGCGCCGGCGGGTCCGATGAGGTCGACAAGGCCGTCGAGATCGTCCGCCAGGCCCGCCAGAGCCTCTACAAGATCCTGGCCGACGCTTGAGCTCTCAGGTCCAGCGTCCCCGGCGAACGTCTTCAGGTTGTTCTGCCGGGGCCACTCAGCAGGGAGCTTGGGGAATGGCCTCCCAAGCTGGCGTCGAGCACATCGACGGTGTGAGCGACGGGCAGCTCAACGCCGAGCCGGCGCAGCGCGGCGGAGATCTGCAGCGTGCAGCCCGGGTTGGCGGCGACGAGCAGGTCGACGCCCGTCGCGGCCACGGTGCCGGCCTTGCGATCGCCGAGCTTGGCGGCGGCATCGGGGGCCAGCAGGTTGTAGACCCCGGCTGACCCGCAACACAGGTCGGGGTCGGCGATCTCCACCAGCTCCACGCCGGGGATGGCGCCGAGCAGCCGGCGCGGCTCGGCCCGGATCCCCTGGGCGTGGCCCAGATGGCAGGCGTCGTGGTAGGCGATCTTCACGTCCAGGCGGTGACGGGTGGCGACCGGCTCCCGACCAGCCAGGAACTCGGCAATGTCGTAGGTCCGGGCGGCGAGGGCCGCAGCCCGCTCCCGGTAGGAGGCGTCGTCGGCGAGCAGGTCGGGATAGTCCTTAACTGACGTGCCACAACCGGCCGAGTTGATGACGAGGGCGTCGACGTCGAGCGGACCGAAGGTGTCGATGCTCCGCCGGGCGAACTCCTTCGCCTCCTCCTCCCTCCCGGTGTGCTCCGAGAGGGCCCCGCAACACCCCTGCCCGGCGGGGACGACGACGTCGAAGCCCTCGGCGGCCAGGACGCGCGCCGTCGCCGCGTTGACGCCGGAGAAGAACGCTTGTTGCACACAACCGGTCAGCATGGCGACCGTGCCCCGCCGCTCCCCCACCGCCAGGAGGCGCGCCGGGAGCTCGGTGACCGGTCCGACGGGGGGCAGCAGGGAAGCCATCGTGCGCAGCGGCTGGGGGAGGCGCTCGAGCAGCCCGCAGCGGCGCAGGACCCTCTCGAGGCCGGAGCGCTGGTAGGCCCGCAGCGGTCCGCGCAGGGCGGCAAGACGCCGACGGTAGGGGAACACGGCGAAGATCCCTGCCCGCAGGGCCCGCTCCGAGAGCGACCGGGTGTGGCGGCGCTCGACCTGGGCCCGGGTGGTGGTGATCAACTGGTCGTAGCGGACCCCCGAGGGGCAGGCCGTGACGCAGGCCATGCACCCGAGACAGGCATCGAAGTGGCTGACCATGGAATCGGTCATCGGTTCGCCGTCGAGACCCTGGGCCATGAGGTGGATGCGACCGCGGGGCGAGTCCATCTCCTCGCCCCACAGGGCGTAGGTGGGACAGGTGGGCAGACAGAACCCGCAGTGCACGCAGTCGCTGACCAACGCCGCGTCCGGCGGGCGGTGGTCGTCGAAGGCGGCCTCGACCATCAGATTCCGCCAACGAAGCGGCCCGGCGCCAGCAGGTGGCCGGGGTCGAAGTTGTCCTTGATCCGGCGCATCAGGGCCAGGGCGGGCACGGGGCCCCATGCGTCGATCCCGTTCCGCTGCTCGGCGGGAACCCGGAGGAGGACGGCGGCACCGCCCACCGCGGCACACGAGTGGCGGGCGGCTTCGAGGAGGCGGGCAACAGCGCCGGGTGGCCCCCCGGCTCCGACGCCGGCGTAGACGACCCCGGCGCCGGCGGACCCGGTGACGGCCACCGCGACTCTCGCCTCGGTGGCCGTTCGGCGCAGCACCGTCACCAGGTGGCCTACCTCGGCGATGGTGGTGGTCGCCTTGATCGCACTCTCCCCCGCCCCCAGGCCGGGCATCCGCGCCCACCACGGGGGTGCCTCGGCGGAGACGTCGACGCCGGCGTCGAGCAGCTGGCGCGCCGCGCCCAGCCGCCCCTCGACACCACCGTCGGTGCCCTCGAGG
>JALYVP010000027.1 GCA_030853185.1 Actinomycetota bacterium
CCGGCGCCGGTCAGCAGGCGGCCCGGTGGGCCTCGATCAGGGCGAGGGCGCCGTCGAGGGCCTGCCGGAGCTGGGCGGGGTCGCGTCGGGCCTGGGTGAGCACCAACCCGCCCTGGACGCTGGCCAGCACCACGGTCGCCAGCCAGGCGGGGTCACTGCCGGCGGCGAGAAGCCCCCGTTGGCGCATCTCCTCGAGACCAGTCCGCAGGGCCGACTCCCACCGGTCGAAACCGGCGGCCAGCTCGGCCCGGGCGGCAGGGTCGTGCTCCGCCAACTGGGGAACGAGGGAGCCGATGGGGCAGCCGCCGGACGCGTGGCTCTGGACCTGGAAGGCGACGAGGGCGTCCGCCCAACGGTGGAGACCCTCCCAGCTGCCGAGGTCAGCGAAGAGGTCGGCCTGGGCTTCGAGGACGTCGTCGTTGGTCACTCGGATCACGGCGCGCAGCAGGTCCGCCTTGTCGTCGAAGTAGTGGTAGAGCTGGCTCCGCGACGCCGGGGCCCGCCGGCCGACATCGTCGAGGCTGGTGGCCAGCGCGCCCCGCTCAGCGACGAGCCCCGAGGCGGCCCGCACGATGCGATCCCGGGTGCGCCGCCCTCTCTCTGTCGCCGGCTGCAATGCCATGCTTCCGTTGGCTCCACCCAGATTGGACTTGACAGTCCACCTTACCGGGTGATTGAGTCCACGACCTGTGGACCTTCCGTCCCTCGACTTCGCGCCATTGCAGGCCCTGTTCATCAACTGCACCCTCAAGCGGTCCCCTGAGACATCCAACACTCAGGCGCTCGTCGATGCCAGCCGGTCGATCATGGACCGCCACGGCGTCACGACGGCCAGCGTGCGCCTGGTCGATCACGACATAGCACCCGGGGTCGATCCGGACATGACCACCAAGGGGTGGGACCGGGACGACTGGCCCGGCATCCAGGAGCAGGTCTTCGCCTCTGACATCCTGGTCCTGGCCGGGCCGATCTGGCTCGGGGACAACAGCTCGGTGATGAAACGGTGCATCGAGCGGCTCTACGCCAACTCCCACCTGCTCAACGACCGCGGCCAGTACCGCTACTACGGGCGGGTGGCGGGATGCCTGATCACCGGCAATGAGGACGGCATCAAGCACTGTGCCATGAACGTGCTCTACTCCCTGCAGCACCTGGGCTACACCATTCCGCCCCAAGCCGATGCCGGATGGATCGGTGAGGCGGGTCCGGGTCCGTCCTACCTCGATGCGGGGTCCGGCGGCCCCGAGAACGACTTCACCAACCGCAACACCACGTTCATGACCTGGAACCTTCTGCACCTGGCCCGCCTGCTCGCCGATGCCGGTGGGATCGTTGCCCATGGAAACCAGCGCTCCGCGTGGGACGACGGGCAGCGTTTCGATTGGCAGAACCCCGAATACCGCCGATAGCCCCGTGACTGCTTACCCGGCCGCGATCACGCCCGTGAACCATGTCGAGCCAGTGCCTCGTCGCATCCGGGCGGTGCTGGGCGGAGCCACGGTGCTCGACACCATTCGGGCCCGCTACGTGTGGGAGTGGCCTTACTATCCCCAGTACTACGTGCCACTGGCCGACGTCCGCCCTGGCGTGCTCACGGCCGAGGGAGAGCTGCTCCAGACCCCGCGAGGACCTGTCGAGGTGTACGGCATGCGGGTTGGTGACCGCTACCGGCCCGGCGCCGCCAAGGTGCTGCAGACGTCGATCCTGCCGGGCCTTGCGGGCACGGTCCGCTTCGAGTGGACCGCGCTCGACGCCTGGTACGAGGAGGACGAGCGGCTCTTCGTTCACCCCCGCAGCCCCTACGTCCGCGTCGACGCCGTGCGGTCCACTCGGACGGTGCGGGTCGAGGTCGACGGCGTCTGTCTGGCCGAGTCGTCCTCGCCGGTCATGGTCTTCGAGACCGGCCTGCCCACCCGCTTCTACCTCAATCGGACCGAGGTCGACTTCAGCCACCTGGTCCCGAGCGAGACCGTCACCGAGTGCCCCTACAAGGGGACGACGAGCAGCTACTGGTCGATCGACCTCGGCGGAGCGCTGCATCGGGACCTGGTCTGGTCGTACGACTACCCCACCCGCCAGCTCCTGCCTGTCACCGGCATGCTGTGCTTCTACAACGAGCGGGTCGACATCGACGTCGACGGCCACCGGCTGGAGCGACCGGAGACGCACTTCTTCGCTCCCGACGAGTAACCCTCCGGTCCCAGGGCTCAGAGGTCCTAACGCTTCGGTGAACTCAGGCACGAAACCGAGACGGCATCGGCGCAGCCGACCATGATGCCGATCATGACAGAGATTGACCCCGGGCCGAGCCTCGAGCAGCTGGCATGACGATGGTCAGGTGTTTCCGTCCCCGTTCTGCGGTCCTCGGAGCCGCGGTCCTGGCCGTGCTCGCCGTCGGGTGTGGCGCGCCGTCCGCCTCCAAGACTGCGTCTCGACCGGCGCCGACCTCCCCTCCGACGGGATCCGCGGCCTCCGGCGCCCCCACCGGATCCGCCCCGTCAGCGGCGGCGGGGACCCAGGCATCCATGCCGTGGCCGGCCTCACTCCACGACAGCTTCCACTCGGGAGGCTCCGTTGCGAACGGCCCCACCACTGGCGCCACCTTGTGGACGCGGAACCTGGGCGCCCCGATCACGGCCGGTGCGGTGGTGGCCGCCGACGGGACCATCTACGAATCGGCGAATGACGGGATCCTCCACGCCCTCGATCCGGCGACGGGAGCCGACAGGTGGACCTTGAACGGGGGAGGATCGTTCGCCAACAACCAGGACCTGTCGACCAGCGCGGCGATCCTGAGCGATGGAACGATTGTCTGGCCGGGGCCGAACAGCACCCTCGACGGCGTCAGTCCCGCCGGAAAGCTCGTCTGGCAACAGAAGCTGGCGGGCATGGTGCTCTCCCCCGCCGTGGGCCCGGGCGACAAGCTGTACGTGAGCGACTCCGTCGGCGACGTTGCCGCCTTCCACGCCACCGGTTTCGGCGCCGACCGCCTGTGGTCGACCAGTGTCGGCAAGGCGTCGTTCGGCAGCCCGGCGGTCGGGCCCGACGGTACCGTCTACGCCACCGCAGACCGCAACCTGGTGGCCCTGGCCGACGCCGGCAACCACGCCGCGGTCAAGTGGCGGTTCGCCGCGCAATCGGACATCGAGGTCTCGGCGTCGGTGGCACCCGACGGCACCGTCATCTTGGGGACCAACGATGCCTTCGAGTACGGCATCAGCCCAGCCGGGACGGTAGCCTGGCGGTATCCCCGCAAGGTGTTCTCCTACTCCACGCCGGCGGCGACGGCCGACGGCTTGGCCTACTTCGGGGACAACGACGGCTCCGTCGACGTCGTCCAGGCCAAGAGCGGAACGGCAGTGGGCCGTTACCAGGCGACGACGGCCCCGCTGTCCTCCAACGGCGTCGGGGTCTGGACCTCCCCGCTGGTCGACGGGCGCCATGACGTGTACTTCGGGACGGCCTCGGGGCACATCTTGGGCTACTCCTACACCGGGACCAAGCTCTTCGACGTGGCCACCGGGGCCATCGTGGCGTCCTATCCGGCCATGACGGCGAACGGTACGTTGGTCATTGGCTCCGACAACGGCACCCTCTACGCCTTCCATGGCTGAGCCTTCGCATCGACGATCACCAACCTGTGGGGGACCACCGTGGTAACAAGATCAGGGAAACACCGGGCCCGATCGGGTGGCCGTCGGGCGGTTGTCGCCTCCACCTGCCTGGCGCTCGGCCTGGCGTCGTGCGGCTCGAGCGGGACCACGCAGGCGACGCCGCTGAGCGCCGCCCCCGAGCCGGCTGTCTCCCCGCCCCCCAGCGGCGCTCTGCCCGGGACGGTCGTGGCCATGAGCGGCGCCCCCGAGGGGGTGGCGGTGACCGACACCGGCACGGTGGCGGTCAATGTGCGCGGCCCTGACGGCCTGATGGTCTTCCCGGTCTCGTCCGCCGGGGCGCCGGCGGCCCGCCGGTTCGTGCCGCTCGGCGGTTCGGCCCGACATCTGACCCTGGGCGGCGCCAACGGTCCGGCGCTCATCGCCGACGAGTCCGACGACCAGTTCCTCCGCGTTGCACTCCCCGATGGGCGAGTCATCGACTCGGTGGGCGTCGGCCGTCAGCCCCATGAGGCATTCGCGGTCGGGCCCGACACCTCCTATGTGGCCGACGAGCTGGCCAGCACGTTCCACATCGTGCGCGACGGCAGAGTCGTCCGCGTCATCCCCGCCCCGCTCCAGCCAGGCGGCGGGGCGGCCTCGCCGGACGGCCGTCTCGTGGTCGGCGTCGGCGTGCGGGGACGGCAGATCACTGAGTACCGCGCCAACGGAGACCGGATCGGCAGCGCCAACTGTGGTGCTGGCCCCACCCACGTGAGCACCGGAAGCGACGGCCTGTTCTGGGTCAACGACACCAACGGCAACGCCGTCTTGGGTTTCACCCTCACCGCCCATGGCCCCAAACAGGTCGCGACCATCCCCACGGGCGCAAGGACAAAACCCTACGGTGCCGCCTACGACGCTCGTCGCCACACGCTCTGGGTGACGCTCACCGGTACCAATCAGCTCCTCGGTCTGACCTTCTCGGGCACCAAGGTCACCCATCGGGCCACCTATGCCACCGTCCGTCAGCCCAACACCGTTGCGGTTGACGGGGTCACCGGAGAACTGGTGGTGACCGGCTCGACCGACGCCGGTAGCTTGCAATTCCTCCGCGCCGGGTAACGCCGCCCCCCGGTGCTACCTCTTTTGCCGCCGGCTGCCACCGTGCCAGTCCTGCTGCACCCCGGCCTCGCCCTCGGCGACACCCAGCGCCCGCAACTGCGGCAACTCCCGCAGACTGCGCTTCATCTCCGCGAAGCCTGGAAAGCTGGCCAGGCCGATCACGTGATCCCACAGCGAGACAGCCTCGGCGTCGCTGGGCAGCCGGCTGATGACCGGACCGAAGAAGGCGACACCCGTAGGAGGCTGAAAGTGGATGATCGGCGTGCCCACGTCCTTGCCGGTGAGAGCCAGCGCCTCGTCGGTCTCGGCCCGGATCTCCGCATCGAGAGCGTCGTCCTCGAGCGCGTCGGCCAGCCCAAAGGGCAGGCCGCACCGGGCCAGGATCGGCTCAACAAGGTCGCGGGTGGGCGGGGCCAGATTTCCCTGGGTCACGCCCGGTCCCGGCTCGGAGTCGAAGATACGAGCGCCGAATGCCTCATAGAGCGGACCGATCGCCTCCGGGCCGTGCTCGGCTCTGGTCTTGACGGCCACTCGAAGCAGCTTGAGACCAGCCGTGTGTCCGGCCTCGTAGTCCTCCGGGAACTGGCTGTCGTAATCGACCTTGGCGTTGATCAACCGAAGCGACACGAAGCGCCACGCCACGCTGTAGTCCCGTTGGGCGGTGACCTTGCGGACCCATTTGCTGGTCATCCAGGCGAACGGGCAGACCGGGTCGAAATAGAAGTTGATGTCCGCATCGCCCATGACGCGATCCTAACCGTGATCGTCGGATCCGACCGCAGAGCGCTTGGAGGCGGAGAGGGCGCCGAGGGCCGGGGCGCACACTCGGGGCCGGTCGTGCTACAAGGGAGTGGCGGAGGTAACCATGACCAACGTTCCAGCGATCACGCACGTGGCCGTCACCGTCAGCGACCTTGGTCGAAGCGAGGAGCGCCTTGACCAACTCGGCATCGCCCCGCCTGAGGCCATGCACCGCTAAACGACCCGACCCGACGATCGGAGGTTCATGGACTTGGAATACGATCTGGTGATCATTGGCGCCGGCAGCGGCAACGTCATTCCCGACGAGACGTTGGGGGACTGGAAGATCGCCATTGTCGAGAGTGACCGCTTCGGAGGGACGTGTCTCAACCGCGGATGCATACCATCGAAGATGCTCGTCTACACGGCGGATGTGGCCGAGACGGTACGTAGTGCCCGACGGTTCGGGATCAACGCCGACTTCGCCGGTGCGGACTGGCCGGCGATCAGGGACCGGATCTTCGATCGAATCGATCCGCTCCACGAGTCCGCGTTGTCCTATCGACGGGGTCAGGGCATCGACGTGTTTCAGGGCGAGGCTCGCTTCGTGGCGCCCAAGGTGCTCGACGTCGGCGGGGAACGAGTTCAAGGGAAGCGGTTCGTGGTGTCGGCGGGGTCCCGGCCCGTCATTCCCGAGCTTCCCGGGCTGGAGGCGGTCAGCTATCACACCTCCGACACGATCATGCGCCTCGATGAGCTCCCGTCGTCGCTGGTGATCATCGGGGGCGGATACATCGCCGCCGAGATGAGCCATGTCTTCGGCGCTCTCGGCGTGCGGGTGACGATCGTCGGGCGCGGCCCGGCACTGCTCGAGAGCCAGGACGACGACATCGGCGCCAGATTCACCCAAGCCTACGAGAAGCGCTTCGACCTGAGGCTGGCGGCCACGATCGAAGAGGTCTCATCGACTGGCACCGGGGTCGCCGTTGACCTGACGGTCGGCGGGCGACAGGAACGGGTCGAGGCCGACATCATGCTGCTGGCTGTCGGCCGGACGCCCAACACCGACCGAATCGACGCGGCGGCCGGCGGCCTGGAGGTCGACGGCGACGGCCACCTGGTTACCGATGCCGGCTACGCCACGGCCGTGCCCGGCGTGTGGGCGCTCGGTGACGTCACCAACCACTTTCAGCTCAAGCACATGGCCAACGCGGAAGCTCGGATGGTTCGCTTCAACCTGAAGCACCCCGACCGGCCAATCCGGACGCCGTTTCGGCTCGTTCCCGCCGCAGTGTTCGCGGATCCGCAGGTTGCGGCGGTGGGCGCCACGGAACGCCAACTCCGAGCGGAGGACCACCCCTACCTGGTCGCTTCCAGCAACTACTCGTCCGCCGCTTACGGTTGGGCGCTCGAGGACACCTCCAGTTTCGTCAAGGTCCTCGCCGACCCGGCCACCCGGCTCCTGTTGGGCGCTCACATCATCGGACCCCAGGCGTCCACGCTCATCCAGCCCCTCCTCCAGGCCATGTGCCTGGGCAACACCGTCGATGAGCTCGCCACCGGCGTCCTGTACATCCACCCTGCTCTGAGCGAGGTCGTCGAGCAGGCCCTCCTGGCCATCGGCCCGACCTGACCGCTTCCCTGCACCCGGTCATTCTGTGCCCTGCCGGGTCCGAAAGCCGCTGGGTCAGCTCTTCGCAGCCGCACCCTCGGCGAGGGTGCGGGAGAGGGCGGCGGCCGCGTTGACCAGCCCGACATGGCTGAACGCCTGGGGGAAGTTGCCTGTCAGCTCGCCGGTGCTGGTGTCGGTCTCTTCGCTGATCAGACCGAGATCGTTGGCGCAGGCGTTGGCTCGGCCGAACAGCTCAGCGGCCCTGTCGGTGTCACCGCGGTTGGCGAGGCATTCAACCAGCCAGTAGCTGCACAGCAGGAAGGTGCCCTCCCGCCCGGCGAGAGCGTCATCGTTGGTGTAGCGGTAGATGAGCCCGTTCGGTGCCTCTAGCCGCGTGGCCACGGCGTCGATGGTCGCGCTCATGCGCGGGTCGTCGGCCGGCAGGAAACCGGTGATGGCCAACATCAGCACGGCGGCGTCGAGTTCGTTGCTGTCGAAGCTCTGGGTGAACGAACCGACCTGTTCGTTCCAACCTCGCTTCTCGATGGCGTCACGGATCTGGGCGCGGCTGACCTCCCAGTCCGGGACACGGTCCGGGGCTTCGAGCCAGTCGGCAAGTTGGATGGCCCGATCCACTGCCACCCAGCACATGAGCTTCGAGTACAGATGGTGGCGGGGCTCGCCGCGCATCTCCCAGATGCCGGCGTCCGGGGCCTGCCAGGCGACCACCGCCCGGTCGGCGATGTCGGTCAGGAACCGGCATGTGGTCGGCGACGGAGAGTCGAGCTTGGAGCGGTAGACCAGCACCGCATCGAGGAGCTCCCCGTAGATGTCGGTCTGAGTCTGGTTCCATGCTTCGTTGCCGACCCGAACCGGCCGACTGTCCCGCCACCCGGTCAGGTGGGGGAGCTCGCGTTCGGAGAGATCGTGTTCGCCACCGACGCCGTACATGATCTGCAACCTGTCGGCCTGGTGGAGGGAGGTACCGACCGTCTCGATGATCCAGGAGAGGAACCGACCGGCTTCTTCGGGGCAGGCGGCAATCCACAACGCCTTGAGGGTGAAGCTGGCGTCGCGGATCCACGAGTAGCGGTAGTCCCAGTTCCGCGATCCTCCAACCTCTTCGGGCAGAGACGTGGTTGCCGCCGCCACGACTGCGCCCGTGGGCTGGTAGGTCAGTCCTTGGAGGATTCGCCCGCTGTGGCGAACCTGAGCCTGGGCCGGGCCTTGGTAGCGCTGATGGAGCTCGGACCACGATTGCCAGCCCTTCGCCGTGTCGGTCAGGCGATGACGGATCTTGCGGTCAGACCAACGTTCGGGCTCAGGCGACCATCGTTGGCTGTGATGGAGAGCGAAGCTGGCCCTGTCGCCCTTCTCGAGGTGCAACGCCCAAGAAGCCGTCCCGTCGTCGATGTTGTCAGGGCTTCGTCCGTCCAACCACAACACGTCCGCGCCGCCACGCGAAGCCAGTACCCCCTCGGAGTACTCCATCCTGGGGCGCACGATGCCATATTCCGGTCGGGGCCGGAACTCTACGACCAGGTCCACGGAACCTTCGGTCCCCTCGACGACCCGGGCCAACACATGGGGAGCAGCTCGACCGATGTCGTGGCCGCGCTCGGAGGGATCGAAGATCAGCGCGTCGGACAGCGTCGCCGTGCCCTGTGCGGTCACAAAGGTGGTCTCGAGGACCAACGAGTCTTCCAAGTAGCGCCGCTTGGACCGGAATGGAACGTCGGGCCGGATGGACCAGTGACCGGCATCGACGTCGAGGAGCCGCCCGAAAACCGCGGGTGAATCGAACCGCGGGAAGCACAACCAATCAACAGAGCCGGCGATGCTGACCAGCGCCGCCGAATGGCAGTCGGACAGCAGCCCATAGTCGCCGATCGGCCGCCACGTCGAGCCTCCGGGGTCTTCTACAGGACTGTCATTCACCGCCAAGGTCCGGCCGGGCCTTGGCGCCGGCACCGGCCGTGGCGCGACCTGTGCCGGCGCGGTCCCCCCGGCCGGCCTTGCCCAGCCGGAGGGCGTAGAGGATGGCGGCGACGGCGAACAGAGCGGCGGTGATGAGCAGCCATCGGGCCAGGTAGGGGTCGGGGTTGAGGTTGGTGGCGCTGTGGTAGTCCTTGGTGTCGAGCTTGAAGACCAGCGGGAAGCTGATCAGGAGCAGAAGCCCGGACACGAGTGCGGGCACCCGCAGGTAGTTGATCCCCGGTACGCGGGGGAGCCGCTCGGGATGGCGTCGAGCCCGAAGGGAGAGGGAGCGGTCGGCGAGGGAGTACAAGGGGAACAGCACGAGGTCGTGGGCCAACAATGCGCCCGCAAACCAGATCCCGATGCCGATGGGGTCGTTCACGGTCGTCACCCTGTCGACGACGTAGCCGGCGAAGGCGAAGGAGAGCAGGAGGGCAAGCAGGTGCAGCGGCCCGGCGCCGTAGTGGCGGATCACGAATCCCAGGAAGCCTTTTCTCGCAGGTCTCTCAGGTGCGGTCATCTCATGCCTTGCCGAACGTGAGCTTGTTGACCCACTTGGTGTTGTGGACGCCAGGGGCGGCGGGGATGATGTTGCGGGCCGGAAAGCCGTGGTCGAGGGACAGGTCGGCGCCGTTGACCTTGAGGGCCAGCAGCGAGCGGGCGTCGAGGACCTGGTCGGCGTTCAGCTGCGTGGTGCCGAAACCGCTGGGGCCCTGGAGGGAGTCAACTCGTGCTCCGGTGGGGTGCTCGATGCCCACCATGCGGGCCAGGTCGGCGAGGGGCACTCCGGTCCACGTCTGCACGGTGGCCCACCCCTCGACGCAGGCGATGGGAAGGGTCTGGGTCGACTGGGGCATGGCCAGGAGGTCCTCCCGGGACAACAGCATGTGCTTCACCCCGATGAGCTCCAGCGACCAGCTTGCCGCGCTCTGCTTGGTGACGCCGACCGAGGCGGCAGGCTTGTTGATCTGGAAGTCGGTGGGCCCGCTGCCGTAGGAACGGCCTCGGGGAGCGAGGAGCGCCACTGAGCGCGTCCAGCCACCGATGTTCTCCCCGGCGGTGAGCACAATGGTCGCCGCCGACATGCCGAACACCAGGCCCAGCAGGCCCCGCCGGGACAGGGTGGGGGCGGCGGGAGCGGTGGCCACCAGGCCGTACTCGTCGATCGGCTCGGAGCGGGTCGCAGCGAGGGGGCAGCGCAACTCGTCACGCAGGCGGCGGGACCGCAGGGACCGGACCATGGTGGGAAACTTGAGGCCGACATGGATGGTGAAGCCGGCCATGAAGGCCCACGCCCCGTAGAGGTGGGCATCGTAGAACGAGAACTTCCAGAAGTAGAAGTAGTCCACGTTGAAGATGCCCGTGAACAGCTCGAAGATCACCCCACCCACCAGGAGCGCAACGCTGAGCCGCTCGAGGAGCATGGCGATCGAGCGGACCGGCGGCCACGAGAAGAACTTGGGCATCACCGACCACAGCTTGGCCAGCACGATCGGGGTCAGAGCGAAGCCCAACAGCACGTGGATGCCTTGGCTGACCCGGTAGATCCAGCTGGGGCTGGTGATCCAGTTGAACAGATAGAACCCCAGCACCCCATGGGTGGGAGTGGGGTCGTTGCCCGGCAGGCGCGGGTTGTAGGCGGCGTAGGAGACGAGGCCGGTGATGAACATGATCGGGATGCCGACCAGCAGCAGCGACCCGAACACCGACGTCAGCCACGGCCCCCGCAACGGGCTCCGCCACGTGCTCGGGCGGAACGGACCACGCGGCGGCCGGCGGAACGGGGCATACGCCCGCTCCCAGAACAGCTCGCGTGAATGCGACGACAACGGTCCGCCGTGGCCCGGCTGGGCCCCTTGCTCCCCCGGATCGGCTCCTGTTGTCGGCGCTGAGGCGTCGGTGCGCATGGATGGCTCGCGGCTCGTCACGACTACTCGGTCTCGCCGCAGGTCAGGGCGGCGGAGTTGATGCAGTAGCGCATGCCCGTGGGGCGGGGACCGTCGTTGAACCGGTGCCCGAGGTGGCCGCCGCAGCGCCGGCAGCGCACTTCGGTTCGAGGCAGACCCAGGCTGAAGTCCCGACTGACCTCGACGGCGCCTTCGACCGTGTCAGCGAACGACGGCCAACCGGTACCCGAGTCGAATTGGTCCTGCGATCTGAAGACCGGAGCGTCGCACCCGGCGCAGGAAAAGATCCTGCTCGGGCCAGACGGATGGACATTCGATCCGCTGAACGGACGCTCGGTGCCCTTGGCACGCAGCACCCGGTACTGCTCGGCGTTGAGCTGCTCCCGCCACTCCTGCTCGGACCTCGACACCTCCCGGGGCGGTTCGTGCCCATCGCGTAGTCGGCGCCGTATCGTCGCCACAAAGCCGGCCATGCCTCAACCTCTCTCATCAAGCGAAGCCATTGGTCATCTCCTTTGGGAGGATCTCCCGGAACAAGCGCGGCGGCGCATCGCTCAGCAGGGTCTGGTCCGAGCAAAGATGTACGTCAGGCAAGGGGAGCCTTCCAGCGGTGCGGGCCCCGTAACAGCTAACTCTGTCTAGCGTTGAGTCGCACATGAAAGCGTTGCTGCGAGCAAAGTTTCGGGAGATTGTAAGAGCCGGCGCCGGGGTCCTTTTCAGGTCAGCTCTTTGATGTAGCGGACCAGGCCCACGACGTCCTCCGGCACGAGCCGGCCGATGGCGCCTGACGAGTACACCGCGGTCACGACCGATCCGTTCGGCCCGAGCACGAAACCGGTCGACTGGAGGTGGCGGGGTTCCTCGTTCACATAGGCGCCCAGGGTCTCGGACACCTTGTCGGCATCGGCGCTGTGAGCGACCGGGAAGTTCAGGTGTCGTGTCGCGACCAGTTCGGCTGAGGTCTCCTCGTCGTCCACCGAGAAGGCGACGACCTTGATCCCGGCGGCGTCGAGGCTCTCCTTGGCTCGGGCGAAGGCCGAGAGCTGGGCGTTGCAGTAGGGACACCAGGCACCCCGGTAGACGAGGACGGCGCCGAAGTCGCCGCCGAGGGCGTCAGGCAGGGACATCGTCCCGCCGCCGACGAGCGGCATCTGCAGCGGGGGGAAGGGCTGGCCGTTTTCGAGCCGGGGCATGGACTCTCCTGAGGGAGTAAGTGGACTAAGTGGTCCATTCAACTCCACCATCCCGAGAGTGGACTGTCAAGTCCACGGTGATGGGAGTCCTTTGGGCAGGCGCCGGCAGCGTCAGGGGCCGCTGGGGGTTGCTGCCCCCGGAGGGGTGGTCGCCGGGCTGGAGACGATCGCCGTGGCGGTCACGCTGCCGTCGGGGTTCCTGGTGCCCCGGACGACAGCGGTGTTGCCGGTCTGCAGACCGCCGAGGGTGGATGGCGCCGCCTGGTCGACGGTGGCCGAGGGCCCGAGGGTCACCTTGATCAGGGAACCGTCCGATCCGGTCAGGTAGAGGGTCTGGCCTTGGACACCCGTGACGATTCCCGATGCGGCCGCAGCCGAACGCCCCGAGGCTCCCGCCGCCCCGGCGGCGCGGGCCGAGCCCGCCCCGCTGAATCCACCCGCGCCGCGGGTCGAGGCGAACCGGCCGGCCAGCGAGGCCAGCTGGGACCCGCCTGACGGATTGTGGTGCTTCTCGGCGATCGCTCCACCCCAGAAGCCGGCGGCCACGGCGACCAGGGTGACGATGACTGCGGTCGGTATGGCGACGCGGACGCCCCGGCGGGCCGGGCCGCGCTGCCACTCGTCATCGGGATCCTCAGGGTGGATGTCAGCACCCCTGTCCCCGGGGGCGGCTTCCTCGCCGTCGGTGACCTGAGGTTGGGGTTCGGTCGGCTCGGAGCCGGGCAACGGTGTCTCCTCGGAGGTCATTCGTAGCGGAGAGCGTCGATGGGACGGAGCGAGGCGGCTCGGTTTGCCGGGTAGAAGCCGAAGAACACCCCGACGGCCACGGCTACCGCGAATGCCTCGACGATGGATGCGGGCGACACCGCCGGGTGGACCCCGGCGATGCGGAACCGGCTGCCGATCAGGCCGATACCCACGCCGGTGATCCCTCCCAGAAGGGACAAGAGGACCGCTTCGGTGAGGAACTGCCCGAGGATGGCCGACTTCGGGGCTCCGATCGCCTTGCGGATCCCTATCTCGCGAGTCCGTTCGGTGACGGTGACGAGCATGATGTTCATGATCCCGATGCCACCGACGAGCAGCGAGATGGCGGCCACGGCGCCCAGCAGGACGGTGAAGGTGGCCGTGGTGGACTGCGAGGTGGCCAGCAGGCTGCCCTGGTTGACGATGGTGAAGGGCAGATTGGGGACCGTCGTGTCGTTGGCCGACGCCAGGACCGTAGCGGTCTCGCTCTCGGCCGCGTCCAGGGTCGACGAGGACGTGGCCTGGACGATCAGCTCGGTGAACGACGCTGGGTAGCCGGTCAGCTGGTCCTCGGTGGACGTGTAGGGGACGATGGCGACGTCGTCCTGATTCGCTCCGCCGCTCGACCCCTTGGAGGCCAGCACGCCCACGACCTGGAAGCGAGCGGGACCGAATTGGATCTGCTGGCCCAGGGGGTCGGCACCGGGCTCGAACAGATCGGACACCAGGGTCTGGCCGATGACCACCACCGGCAGGTGGCTGGAGACGTCGGCGCCGGTGATGGCGCGCCCGCTCTGCACCTGGTAGTCCTCGGCGCCCAGATAGGTGGGTGTCGTCCCCGTCACCGACGCGGTCGTCGTCGCCCCACCCAGGGCGGCGGTGACCGACGAGGTGATCACCGGCGAGGCGCTGAGGACGTCGGGAGCCTGGGACTTGTCGGTCAGCTTGGTGATGTCGGCCTGGGTGATGGTCGACGCCCGTGACTGGGTGCCGGTCGTCGCCGGCCCCCGACCGAAACGCCCGCGGTTGATCACGGTGATGGTGTTGGTGCCCAGGGCCTTGATGCGGGCCTGCACGGCCTGGGAGGAGCCGTTGCCGACCGCCACGAGGAGGATGACCGAGGCCACGCCGATGAGGATGCCGAGGACGGTCAGCGCCGAGCGCAACTTGTTGGCGGCCAGGCCTCGGAGTGAGACCCGTAGGTTCTCGACCCAGTTCACGCCCCGACACCCGCCGGCCGGCCCCGGTCGGTCGGCGCCATCGAGGCTTCGTCGGAGAGGATCTCGCCGTCTCGGAGGCGGATGGTGCGCTGCGCGTAGGCGGCCAGGTCGTTCTCGTGGGTGATCAGCACGATGGTGCGACCGGCGGCATTGAGACGGGCGAAGGTGGCCATGATCTCGGCGCTGGCCCTGGTGTCGAGGTTGCCGGTTGGTTCGTCGGCCAGGATCAGCGACGGGTTGGTGACCATGGCCCGGGCCAGCGCCACCCGCTGCTGCTGACCTCCGGACAACTCGCTGGGGAGGTGGTTCAGGCGGTCACTCAGACCGACGTCGTCGAGGGATTCGAGGGCGCGGCGGCGACGCTCCTTGACCTTGACGCCCGCGTAGGCGAGCGGCAGCTCCACGTTGGCCAGGGCCGAGGTGCGCGGTATCAGGTTGAAGCTCTGGAAGACGAACCCGATCTTGCGGTTCCTGATCCGGGCCAGGGTTCCGTCCTCGAGGTCGCGCACGTCGACCCCGTCGAGCCAGTAGCGGCCGCTGGAGGGGACGTCGAGGCAGCCGATGATGTTCATCAGCGTCGACTTCCCCGACCCTGACGCTCCCATCACGGCGACGAACTCGCCCCGGCGCACGACCAGCGAGATGGCGGTGAGGGCGTGGACGTCGGTACCGCCGACCCGGTAGTTCTTGGCGACGCGGCGCAAGGCGATGACCTCGGCGGAGGAGCCGCTGATCGTCGGGTCAACCACGTCAGCCGCCCGATCCTCGGGTGGCGGCCCCGCCGCCAAGGCCCCCGCCGCCAAGGCCCCCGCCGCCGAGGCCGCCGCCCAGCCCTCCGGTACGGCCGGTTCCGGTTGTGCCCGTGGTGCCCGTCGAGGCGGTTGCCCGGGCCGTCGGCTCGACGACCACGTCGCCGACGCTCAGGCCGGAGGTGACCTCGGTCGTGGAGTCACCCACCAGTCCGAGTGTGATCGGCCTGGTCGTCTGGCGCCCAGTGGCCAGCACCTGCACCGTCGACGATTGGCGCGCCGTGGTGATCGCCGCGTTCGGCAGGGCGATCACGTTGGCCTTCGAGGCGACCACGACGGAAACCGACGCCGTCATGCCTACCTTCACGGTGGCCGGAGCATCGAGGAGGCTGATGGTGGCGTCGTAGGTGACGACGTTGCTCACCACCGTGGCCGTGGGGCTCATCGCGGTGACCGTGCCCGTCACGGTGGTGTTGGGCAGGGCGTCAAGGGTGACGGTGGCCTTCTGGCCGGCGGCGAGCTTGGAAGCATCCGCCTCCGCGTAGCCGGCCACCACCTCGAGGTCGTGCTGGTTGGTCAGCGTGAACAGCGTTGAGGTGGCGCCCGCGGTGGTCGAGGTCGAGGTCCCGCTGGCCGCCGCCGTGCCGGCCGTCCCGGTGCCGCCCGCCGCCGCCGAGGATCCCGCCGCCGAGGATCCCGCCGCCGAGGATCCGGTCGCCGCCGGCCCGGTGGCGCCGGTCCCGCTGGATGAGGAGCCGGCCGCGCCTCCGGTCACGGTTTGGCCGACCGAGGCATTGGCGGCTGTGAGCGTCCCGGCGAACGCCGCCGTGAGCGTCGTGTTGTTGAGCGCGGTCTGATCGGTGTTCACGGTCATCTGGTCCTGGGTGATCGCGGCTTGATCCTGGGCCAGGGAGGCCGGAGAGACGTATTGCTTGGTAGCGATGGAGAGCTGATCGTTGTTCAGAGCGTTCTCCGCCTGGGCGAGGGCGCTCTGAGCGTTGGTCACCCCCGGGGCGTTGTTGCTCTGGGCCGAGGCGTTGGCCAGGTTGGTCTGGGCGGATGTGACCGCGTTCTCGGCTTGGGCGAGCGTCGCCGCATCCTGGTCCTTCTGGGGTGGTGTCTCGTTGCCCGACTGGGCCAGGCTCAGGTTGTCCTGGGCGGCGGTCAGGTTGTACTGGGCCACCGTCAGGTTGGCTTGGGCGACGGCCGGATCGAGCTTGGCCAGCACCGCGCCTGCGGGTACCTGCTGGCCGACGCCGACATCCACCTCGCTCACCGTCCCCCCCGTGGCGAATCCGAACGACGATGTCTGGCCCGACGCGACGTTTCCTGTCGCCGTCACCGACGATTGCACCGTGGCGGTCGTGGCTGTGACCGTTCTGGTTGCGGCGCGCGCCGACGCCGTGTGGAAGACGGTCTGCAGGCCCAGGAGGACCAGGACGGCGGCCACCACCACCAGGGCACCGTTGATCGCCATGAACCGCCGGTCGTGCAGCCGGCTCACTACGTCTGCCCCTGGCTCGTGTCGACCTGAGCGGTCACGACGAGGCGCCGGTCGTCGATGAGGTGGTGGTCCCACCTGGGGCGGGGCGCAGCGGGGCGCAGGCGGTCAGTGCCGCCTGAACGGTCGGGTTCGAGGTATCCAGGCCCCCGAGCCCCCGGCCCCCGGTGCCCGGGCCCCCGCCGGCGGTTGTCGTCGACGATGTCGTGGTTGAGGCCGGTGTGGTCGTCGAGGAGCCGGCCACCGTGGTGGTCGAGGTCCGGCTCCCGGGAGCGGGGAACGTCACCCCATGCAACCGGAGGCAATTGCGGTAAGCGGCCGCGGCGGGGCTGGTGACCCCGCGCCCGAAGCCTGCTCCCGCCGGGAGCAGGCTCCGGCACGCCTGCAGGGCGGCGCGCAACTGGGCCTGGGTCACCCCGGCGGAAAGGGACGGCGTGGTGGCGCGTCCCGACCCGTCGCTTCCGGCCGGCGCCGATCCGGGGGCGGATCCGCCGGGCCCGCCGGCTCCACCCGCCCGACCCCGCCGGCCGGCCAAGCTCGTGGCGGCCGTCCCGGGGATGCCCTGCTTCTCCATGCACGACACGAACGCGGCCTGACCAGTCGCTGTCGTGGCCGAGGTGGATGGTCCACTGACCTTGGTGGAGCCGCCACAGCCGGCGGTGAGGCTGGCCAGGGTCACGGCGGCGAGAGCAACGGAGCCCAGACGGCCGCAACGAGGTCGGCGAATCCGAGAACTGGTGGTCGGCATGCCCGAAGTACAGACGGTAATCCTGAGTCTTCCCTGGGAACGGGCTGAGATTCCGCTGAAAGGGGCGGGCCCGCCGCCACCGGCACCGGATTGCCGCCGGCGCCGGGTTACAGCCAGCTGAGCCGGGCGGCTCCGGCATCCTCGCCCGGTCCGGCGGCCAACTCGCCGGCGTGCACGCGCTGCAGCAGCCGGCTCACCGCGTCGAGGATCTCGGGCACGGCTTCGCGCAGTTGGCGGGCATCGTCAGGGCCCACGCTCGCCGGGCCGAGCTGGGCTTGGTCGAGAAGCATCGGGAGATCCGAGAGGGCTTCACCCAGCCACAACACCGGCTGGGCCGACAGGGCGGGATCGAACGACCGCTCGCCGGGCTCCCAGCCTCGAAACGCCGGGTGGTGGTGCGTCCGGTCGAACGAGCCCGGCGGTCCGTCGGCCGTCTCGAGCAGATCGGCCCGCCACACCGGCCTGTCCACCGAGATGGGCCGGGCCGCGTAGACGGAGCCGTCGGCCGAGCCGGCGTCGAGGAGGCGGACCTCCAGCCGAACGCCCCGCTCGGCTCCCTCTTGGCCCTCATCGGGGTCGGGGTCGACGAAGTACAGGTCGCTGACCACCACGCCGATCCGTTGGAAACCGAACATGTAGAGCATGGTGAGGGCCCTCCCGGTACGTCGAACTCGACCACGGAGCCTACGCCTTTCCGCCGCCGGGTCTGGTAGAGGTGGTCCATGGACTACGTCTCTCTCGGTACCACCGGACTTCAGGTCTCGAGGATCTGCCTGGGCTGCATGAGCTACGGCGAACCCGACCGCGGCAATCATCCGTGGTCACTGGGCAAGGAGACGGCCGAGCCGTTCTTCCGCCAGGCGCTCGACGCCGGAATCAACTTCTTCGACACGGCCAACGTCTACTCGGCGGGCAGCAGCGAGGAGATCACCGGCCAGGTCCTGTTGTCGATGGTGCCCCGCGATGAGGTGGTCATCGCCACCAAGGTGCACGGCCGGATGCGACCGGGGCCCAATGGCCAGGGTTTGTCCCGCCGAGCCATCCTCACCGAGATCGACAACAGCCTCTCCCGGCTGGGCACCGACTACGTGGACCTCTATCAGATCCATCGCTGGGACTATGACACGCCGATCGAGGAGACCATCGAGGCCCTGCACGACGTGGTCAAGGCGGGCAAGGCCCGCTACATCGGGGCGTCGTCGATGTACTCCTGGCAGTTCGCCAAGGCGCTCTACACCGCCGACCTCAACGGCTGGACGCGCTTTGTCAGCATGCAGGACCACTACAACCTGCTCTACCGCGAGGAGGAGCGGGAGATGCTCCCCCTGTGCACCGATGAGGGGGTCGGTTCCATCCCGTGGAGCCCCCTGGCTCGCGGCCGCCTGGCCCGGCCGTGGGCGGAGCAGACGTCGCGGTCCGAGACTGACGAGTTCGGTCGCACCCTCTACAGCGAGGATGACCGGCCGATCGTCGACGCGGTGATCGACGTGGCCGACAAGCGGGGCATCGCCCCGGCGCAGGTGGCGCTGGCCTGGTTGCTGGCCAAGCCTGTCGTCGACGCCCCGATCGTCGGAGCGACCCGGTCGCACCACCTCGATGATGCTGTCGCCGCCGTTGACGTCCGCCTCGATGCCTCGGAGATGGAATCGCTGGAGAAGGCGTACCAGCCCCACAGAGTTGCCGGGTTCCGCTGACCCTCAGCCCCGTCCGTCGCCAACCTTTCGGTCCTACGGGCCGCCCGATTCGGGGCCTGGCGGCGTTCGGCTTGTACCAATTCGTTCCGAAGCCTAGGGTCGAAAGTGAGGTCAACAAGCCGACCTCAAGACAGGGGGGGATACCAGAAAGATGGCGCGCGGCGGAGAAGGCGACAGCCCGACCGAATCTTGCCGACCGACCTCCCATTTCAACCTGGCGCCACCGCGCAACTTTCTGTATCCGGCCATCCTTCTCCTGTTGGGGGAAGAGGCCAGGCACGGGTACCGGTTGCTGGACGCACTGCTTTCGGTCGGGTTCGGCCCGGTCGACCGGGCCAGTGTGTACCGGGCGCTGTCGGAGATGGAGGCCGACCAGTTCCTCCAGTCCTGGCGGGCACCGGCGACGGCGGGCTCGGCCCGCCACGTCTACGGGCTCACTGACGCGGGCATGGTGGCGCTGCGAGGGTGGATGGCCATCGTCGCCGAGGAGCGCGACGCTTTGGATTCGGTGCTCAAGCGCTTCGATGTGATGCTCGGGGAGGAACGATGATGCCAACGAGGACCACGGGCGACGACTCCACGTTCGCCGCCCCGCCGGAGGTGCTCGGGGGGCTGTCCGCCGATCTGGCCGACGCCGCCTTGGCCCTGGCCACCCATTACGCCGCCGGGGCCACCCTGTGGTGCCACGCGCCCCAGTGGCCGGCCCACGCCCACCATGTGGCCGTGGAGTTCGTCCATCCGGTCATCGTCGGCAAGCGGGCGCTCCCCGCGGTGGTGGTTCCCGCCCACGAGCCGGTGGGATCGCTACGGGTGCTGGCCCGACCGGGTGACGTGCTCCTCGCCGTGGCCGACGCCACCGATCCGACCGTGGCCGATACCATGCTTCGCGCTCCGGCATGGGGCCTCGAGACCATCTGGATCGGCGCCGGCCCCCGCCCCCCAAGCGGCGCCGCCGACCATCTCCTGTGGCTTGACGATGCCGGTGCTCGCGCCCCCCACACTGGCGAGCTGGTTCTGCTCTACCACGTCCTGTGGGAGCTGACCCACGTGTGCTTCGAGCACCCCGGGTTGCTGGAGAGCCGACTCGACGATGCCGCTTGCGCCATCGATCCGGAGGCGGGGACGTGCATCACCTGCTCCGACGAGGGCCGGGTAGCCGAGGTGGTGAGCGTCGGACCTGATGCTGCGGTCGTGCGGGCCGCCGGTCAGCTGGAGGAAGCAGACGTCACCTTGGTGGGGCCGGT
>JALYVP010000216.1 GCA_030853185.1 Actinomycetota bacterium
GCTCGCGTCGACGCCGAGGGGGCGACGGTCCTGGTGGTGGAGAGCGACGTGGTCAGCGGGCCGGTCCTCGATCGGCCGTTGCTGGCGGTGGCCGCCACCCGGGGGGACCCGACCAACGTCGACGTGGCCGCCGCCACTGCCGCGGGCATCCCGGTGCTCTACACCCCTGCCCGCAACGCCGACGCCGTGGCCGAGCTCACCCTCGGCCTGCTCCTCGCCGTGACCCGGGGCATCACCGTTGCCGACCATGAGGCCCGGTCCGGACTCGTGTGGCGCGACGGGACGATCCCCTATCAGCGCTTCCGGGGGTGGGAGCTGGCAGGCCGGTCTGCCGCTCTCATCGGGCTGGGCGCCGTGGGCCGGGCCACCCGGTGGCGTCTCGATGCTCTGGGCATGACGGTCCGGGCCTACGACCCGTACGTCTCCGACGCCGAATCCGACCTCGAGGCGGTGCTCGCATCCGCCGACGTGGTGTCCGTGCACGCCCCCGCCACCGAGGCGACCGGGGGGATGATCGGATCCGCCCAGTTCGCGGCCATGCGTCCGGGGACGGTGTTCCTCAACACCGCCCGGGGATCCATCCATGACACCGACGCGCTGGTGGAAGCGCTGCGGTCGGGGCACCTGGGCGGCGCCGGCCTGGACCATGTCGAGGGCGAGTCGCTCCCCGACGGTCACCCGTTGCTGGCACTGGCCAACGTGGTCATCACCCCCCACATCGGCGGGGCCACGTGGGACACCGAGGCCCGGGGGGCGGCCTTCGTCGCCGACGATCTCGAGCGCCTGCTCGGTGGTGTCATGCCTCTCCACGTCGCCAACCCCGAGGTCCTGTCGTGAGCGATCCGTACCTGCCGCCGCCCGACGGGACGGCCCCCGCCGTCCTCGCTGCCGCCAAGGACATGTTGCGCCGGGGCCTGGTCGAGGGCACCGCCGGCAACATCTCGGCCCGGACCCCTGACGGATCGATCGTGACCACGCCGTCGTCGGTCGACTATGAGGCCATGACGCTCGACGATCTGGTCACCGTCGACCTCGGCGGCGCCGTGCTGTCGGCCAAGGACGGCCGTTCACCGACCTCGGAGATCCAGCTGCACCTGGCCTGCTACCGGGCGTACGACGACATCATGTCGGTGATCCATTCCCACCCGGTGTACGCCACCATGTTCGCCGTCAGCCACCAGCCCATCCCCGCGTGCATCGACGAGTTCACCATGTATGTCGGCGGCGATGTCCGCTGCGGGGCCTACGGGGCGTCGGGCAGCGAGGAGCTGGGGAGCAACGCCGTGGCCGCCCTGAAGGACCGGGGGGCGGCCCTGCTCGCCAACCACGGGATCGTCGCTGTCGGCCCCAGCCCGGCCAAGGTCCTCCACATCATCGCCTTGGTGGAACGCACTGCCCAGATCGCCTGGGGAGCCCGGGCTCTGGGCGGGCCGATACCGCTGCCGGACAAGGTCAGCACCGATTTCGCCGGTGTCTACTCCCTGATGCGCACGCTCCCCTGAGCGACGGTCACAGACGAGGGGGCCCGGGGGACGGGAGCTCGGCCTTGACCACCTTGCCGGTGGCGTTGCGGGGCAGGCGGTCGACGATGGTGATGCGTCGCGGCACCTTGTAGTCGCTCAGGCGTCCGGCGGCGAAGCGACCGATGTCGGCGATGGCGTCGAGGGCCTCGGTCCCGGGGCGCAGCACGACCCAGGCGCCCACGTCCTCGCCGAGGACGGGATGATCCACCCCGGCGACCACCGCCTCGGCGACGGCGGGATGCTCGTAGAGCACGGCCTCGACATCGGCGGCGTGCACGTTGTGGCCGCCCCGGATGATGACCTCCTTGGCCCGGCCGACGACATAGACGTAGCCGTCGGCGTCGATGCGGGCCAGGTCGCCGGTGTGCAGGCCATCATCGCGCCACGCCACGGCGGTGGCCTCGGCGTCCCGGTAGTACTCCCGGTGGCGCCCGGGGAGGCGGATGACCAGCTCGCCGACCTGGTCGGGTCCCAACCGCTCGCCGCCGTCGCCGACGGTGAAGAACTCGGCCGGGGGCAACGGACGGCCGACCGATCCGGAGCGGGCGGCCGCCTCCTCTCGGGGAAGCACGGTGTAGGCGGGGCCGGCTTCGGTCATCCCGTAGGCGTTCGACACCGCCGCAGCCGGCATCCGTTCGGCCAGCCGGCGCTGGGTGGCGGGGGCCAGCGGGGCGGAGCCGATGGCACACAGCCCGATGCTGGAGAGGTCGGCGGTCTCGAAGGTCGACTGGGCCAGGAGCAGCTCGACCATGGCCGGGACCAGGAACACCATCGCCGGGCGCCGCTCGGCCACGACGTCCAGCCACGTCTGGGCGTCGAAGCGGGGCAGGAACAGGGCGGTCATGCCCAGCTTCATGGGGTTGTCGATGGCGGTGAGGCCGGCGAAGGTGAACAACGGCGAGCACGACAGCCATCCGCCGCCGTTCCACGCCGGGAGGCCGGTGGGGATGAGCGAGGCGTTGCCGTGGCGGACGACGACCCCCTTGGGACGGCCGGTGGTCCCCGACGTGTAGACGATGTCAGCCAGGTCGTCCTCGCCGACGGGGACCTGGACGGCGACGCCATTCCCCGAATGCAGCAACTCGTCCCAGGCCATGCGCCCATCGGCCCGGTGGTGGGCGGGGACGTCGCCGACTTCGACGATCAGGGGAATGGGCGCCCCCGGCGCGCCGGTGCCCCCGGTGGTGCCCTTCCCTTCCCACGCGTCGAGCAGGCCGGTGTCGGCGATGAGCGCCCGCACCCCGGCGTGGGCCAGGATGCCGGACGCCTCCGCCGGCACCGAGCGGGTGTTGAGGGGCACGGCGACGGCTCCGGCCCGGTGGATGCCGATGTAGGCCACCACCCACGTCGTAGCCGCCGTGCCCGGTAGGTACAGGCCCACCCGGTCCCCTTTGGCCACACCGGCGGCACCCAGGCCCGCCGCCGCCCGATCGGCGCCGGCTGACCAGGCTGCGAAGCTCAGCTCGGCGCCCGACCCGACATCGACGAAACCGACCTCCGGGCCGAACTGGTCGGCCATCAAGCGGAGCTGGTCGGTGGTGATCACGGCCGACACGGCTCAGGAAGGCAGGTCCCGCCCGTCGGAGGTCCGGCGCTCGACGGGCGCCCCCTCGTCCCGGGAGTGCTCCTGGCGCTCGTCAGAGTCGGCCAGGATGGCCTCGGCCTGGGACTCGGGGTCAGCGCTGCCCGCCGACCGCTCTTCGGGCTCCAGGCCGCTGGCCCGTTCTTCCCGGCGGCGCTCGTCGTTGCGGTCTGCCACGCCCACGACGGTAGCGCGCGGGCCCCGCTACCTGTCATCCCGGGCGGCGGCGAGCACCCGGTCCAACCGGCCGGCCTAGTCCCAGAACAGGGGCCTGACGCGACCCTACGGCCCCACCGGCAAGAATCCCGGTATGGCTGACACCGAGCTCCTCTACCTGCGCGACGCCTACGTCCAGGCGTTCTCCGCAACCGTCGTCGCCATCGACGGCGACCGGATCGCTCTCGACCGGACCGCCTTCTACCCGACCGGTGGAGGCCAGCCCCATGACACCGGCACCCTCGGGGGCCTGGCCGTCACCGAGGTCGCCAAGGGGGGCGCCACGATCTGGCACCGGGTGGCCGGCGAAGCGGTGCCGGCGGTTGGCTCCCGGGTCGACGGCCAGGTGGACTGGGCGCGCCGCCACGCCCTGATGCGCACCCACACGGCGTTGCACGTCCTGTGCGGCGTCATCTGGAACGAGTGGGCGACGGCGGTGACCGGCGGCAACATGGAGCCCCTCGCCGCCCGGATGGACTTCGAGTTCGACCCCCTGCCCGAGGGCTTCGGCCCCCGGGTGGAGGAGGCGGTCAACGCCGAGCTGGCCGCCGCTCGGCCCATCGTCGTGTCCTTCCTGCCCCGGGCGGAGGCCGTGCTCGACGAGGGCCTGATCCGCACCAAGGTCAGCCTGGTACCCGAGACCGTGGCCGAAGTCCGGGTGGTCGACATCGTCGGCCTCGACAAGCAGGCCGACGGCGGTACCCACGTCGGGTCCACCGCCGAGGTGGGCCGGGTCCGGGTGGTCAAGACCGAGTCCAAGGGCAAAGGCAACAAGCGGATCCGCCTCCAGGTCCTCGACCGCTAGGTCCCGGTCTCGCGGCGCACCTCCCCCGGCTCCTTGTCCTCGCGCAGCCCGTCGAAGCTGGGGTGGCGGAGCCGGCCGTCGGAGGTCCACTCGGTGAACGACACCGCCGCCACCAGCTCGGGCCGGCTCCAGTGGGAGCCTTTCGCGGGTACCGGGTCGGCGAACGGCGACCGGTCGGCGACCAGATCGTCGAGGCGGGCCCGCAGCGCCCGCAGCTCGGCTTCGTTGAACCCGGTGCCGACCTTGCCGGCGTAGCGCAGCGACCCATCGTCGTCGTAGTAGCCGAGGAGCAGGGCGCCGAGCCCGCTGCGACTGCCCGACGGATCCGTCCAGCCGCCGATTACGAGCTCCTGGCTGGCCGAGCACTTCAGCTTCAGCCAGTCGCCCGACCGGCCGGCCCGGTAGGGGGAGCCGGCTCGCTTGGCCACCAACCCCTCCCACCCGGAACGGCACGCGTCGGCCAGCAGCCGGGCCGGATCGCCGTCCAACGCGTCGACCGTGCGCAGGGTGTCGGGCGCGCCCTGAAGGGCCTGGGCCAGGAGGCGCTTGCGGTCCGCCAGCGGGAGCCCGGTCGTGTCCCGCCCGAGCAGTTGGAGGAGATCGAAGGCGACGTAGACCGGCTCGCTCCCTGTTCCCCTCTGCAGCAGACCGAAGCTGGTCCGCTCCCCGTCGAAGGCGACGATCTCCCCGTCGATGGTGAACGATCCGGCCGCCACGTCGCCCAGGGCGTCGACCACGGCAGGGAAGCGGTGGGTGAAGCGCTGGTGGTTGCGGGACCACAGCTCCACGTCGTCCCCGTTCCGCACCGCGATCGTGCGCAGGCCGTCAAGCTTTCGCTCATAGACCCAGTCGGCCCGCTCGCCCGAGATCCCCTTGACCTTGGTGGCCTGGGCCAACATCGGGGGCTGCCAGGTCGCCCGATCGGCTGTCCACTGGGGAACGTCGCCGGCGTGGCCGGCGACTTCGTCGATGCTGCGGCCCGATGTGACCGAGTCGGGCTCGCCAGTGACGACGTCTCGGGTCGGGTCGGCCTGCTCGTCGTTGCGCTTGACGAGGATCCACGACTCCTTCTTCCCGCCGCCCGTGCGCGTGAACGCCCAACCACCGCGCAGCTTCGAACCTTCCAGCCAGACGGAGAGATGCCCGGCCCGGACCGCCTCGCCGACGGGGACCGGCTGGCCCTTGCGCTCCGTCAGGTTGCCGTAGGTGCCCTGATCCCACACGATGACCGCCCCGCCGCCGTATTCCTTCGCCGGGATGGTCCCCTCGAAGTCGCGGTAGTCGAGGGGGTGATCCTCGACGTGGACGGCCAGGCGTTTGGTGCCCGGGTCGTAGGACGGCCCCTTGGGCACGGCCCAGGACACCAGCACGCCATCCGCCTCCAGGCGTACGTCGTAGTGGAGCCGGCTGGCCGCGTGCTTCTGGACCACGAAGCGGGGCCGGTCAGCCCCGGCGTCGGTGCCGGCGCCCGACGGCTCGGCGGTGCGATCGAAGTGACGTTTCCCCCGGTAGTCGGCGAGTCGGTCACCTGCTTGGTCGGCCACGCGCTCAGGCTAGGGCCTGCCCGGGTCCACACTGCCCCGACCGCGCCGGAAGGCGGCCAGCATCAGAGCGGTACCGATCCCGGTGAAGGCCACCAACTCCCCCGACGGCGCCGGACCCCACGCGTTGGGAAGCCCCAGGCGCCACGCCGCCACGGCCGCCGCCACCCAGCCGGCGCACGCCACCCTGGTGGCCTGCTCGGCCCGGCGGTCCCAGAGGGCGCCGGCGACGGTGACAGCCAGGTCCACCGGGAAGAAGACGGGGAACACCGCCAGGGTGGCACCCGCGGAGGTGGCCACGCCCTTGCCGCCGCGGCCGCCGTTCCAGACCGGGTGGACGTGCCCGGCGATCGAGGCCGCAGCCGCGGCGTAGGCGCCCCGATCACCGCCGATGGCTCGCCCGGCGAACCCCGCAGCCACCCCCTTGGCCATGTCAGCGACCAGGAC
>JALYVP010000217.1 GCA_030853185.1 Actinomycetota bacterium
CCCCGGCCGGCCAGGCACGCATAGGCGCCGTCGCCGCAGAGAGCGAAGCGCCGCTCGGGGAGCCACGAGGCCAGCTCGGTCACGATTTCCGCTGCGAGGTCGGTGGTCTTGGCTCCGCCTTTGCGGTGCAGGCGGACGCCGACGGGTATCCCGATAGGCATGGCGCCCCAAGGGGGACGGACCCGCAAGGTGACGATCACGGCCCGTGAGGAACATCTGAGACGAAAGTCCCGCTAAGCGAGGTGACCGAGGAGTCTGAGCGCCTACGGTCGGCGGGCAGTGCCCGGTGAGCCCACGGTCGAGGAGGTCTACGGCCGGTTCGTCGGCCCGCCATCACAGGCCAACCTGGAGCGCTTCTTCTTCCTCGACGACCGGGATCTGGCTCTGGTGGGCAAGCGTCGGGGCGACCACAATCGGCTGGGGTTCGCGTTACAGCTGGGCACGGTGCGCTTCTTGGGCACGTTCCTGGCCGATCCGACGGCGGTACCGACCGAGGTGGCCGATTATGTCGCTGGCAGGTAGGGGCGGCTGACCCGTCCTGCCTGAAGGGCTACATGGACCGTCGCTCCACAAGGTTCGAACACACGGCGCAGATCACTGCCACTTACGGCTTCCGGGACTTCGCCACCGCAAAGACCGAGCTGACGCGGTGGGTGGACGACCGGGCGTGGACGACCGGCGACGGCCCCAAGGCGCTGTTCGAGGGAGCGGTGGCATGGCTGCGGGACCGCCGGGTGCTGCTGCCGGGGGTGACCAGGCTGTCCAAGCTGGTGGCCCGGATCCGCGACGCGGCGATGCAGCGGCTCTGGGACGTCCTCGCCGCCTTGGTGACCCCGGCGCAGGCCCGGATGTTGGAGCTGCTGTTGGAGGTGCCCGCCGGGGCGCGAAAGTCGGACCTGGAACGGCTGCGCAACGGGCCAACGAACCCGTCGGGCAAGGCGATGGTCGCGGCGTTGGACCGGGTGGCTGAGGTGGCCGCCTTGGGGCTGGGGTCGTTGAACCTTGACCTGGTGCCTCAGCGGCGGGTGGTCGAGTTGGCCCGCTGGGGGATGGCGGGCAAGGCGCCGGCGTTGCGACGCCATCCGTATTCTCGGAAGCTGGCCACGCTGTTGGCCACCGTGGTCTACCTGGAGGCCAGGGCGACCGACGACGCCCTGGAGCTGTTCGACGTGTTAATGACGAACGATCTGATGGCCCGGGCCGTCAAGGAGTCCAAGGACGACAAGCTGCGCAGGTACCCGGCGGTGTCGCGTGACGCAGCGAGGTGCGCAGCGGCTGTTGGGGTGCTCTTCGCCTCTGACGGGTGGGGAGACGACGTCACCCTGGAAGCCGTGTGGGTGGCCATAGACAGTCTGGTGTCGCGTGCCGAGCTGCGCGACGCGGTCGACAACCTGGCCGCGGTGGTCCCCCCGCCCGATGCCGACCCGGCGGCGAGTGGCGTACGACGCTGGTGGAACGTTTCGCAGTGGTCCGCCCGTTCGTGGCGTTGATGTGTCGGACCGTTGAGCTCGGGGCCACCGCGGAGGCGGCCCCCGTCCTGATCGCCTTCCAGGGCCTGCCCGACCTGTTGGAAGCCCGGGCCACCAAGCGGATACCGGCCGGGTATCTCGACGCCTCGAAGGTGGCGGTGGCGGTGGTGCCGGCGGGGTGGTGGCGGCCGCTGGTCTTTCCCCCCGATCGGCCCGAGGGGACCGTGCACCGGGCCGCCTACGTGTTCTGTGTGCTGGAGCAGTTCCACCAGCGCCTGCGTCGCCGGGACATCTTCGCCACCGCCTCGTCGCGCTGGGCCGACCCGAGGGCCCAACTGCTCAGCGGTCCGTCATGGGACACCGCCCGAGGGCCGGTCCTCAACGCTCTGCAGCTTCCCGCCGAACCCGACGATCTGCTCGCCAGCCACGCCCGCGATCTCGACGCCGCGTGGCGCCACGTCGCTGGACGCCTCGACGCCAACACCGAGGTCACCGTCGACGACGACGGCCGACTCCACACCGGTGCCATCGACGCCGTGCCCGATCCGCCCAGCCTGACCGATCTGCGCTCGCGTTGCGACGCCATGCTGCCCCGCGTGGATATCGGCGAGTTGATCTTGGAGGTGATGAGCTGGGAACCGGGGTTCGTCGAGGCGTTCCGGGCGGCCTCGGGCGCCCAGAGCCGCTTTGGCGACTGCATCTCAGCGTCGCCGCGGCGCTCACCGCCCAGGCCCTCAACGTCGGCTACACCCCCGTCATCTCCCCAGGGGTAACGGCGCTGACCCGGGACCGGATCAGCCACGTCAACCAGAACTACCTGCGAGCCGAGACCTTCGCGGCGGCCAACGCCCCACTGATAGACGCCCAGGCTGGCATCGCTCTGGCCCAGGCGTGGGGCGGCGGGCTGGTCGCCGCGGTCGACGGCATCCGCTTCGTCATCCCGCTGCGCAGCATCGACGCCCGACCCAACCCGAAGTACTTCGGACGGCGTCGAGGGGCCACCTGGCTGAACCTGATCAGCGACCAGGGCGTCGGCCTGGCCGGCCACGTGGTGTCGGGCACCCCCAAGGACTCGCTCCACCTGATCGACCTGATCTACCGCCAAGACGGCGGGGCCTCGCCCCGAGGTGATCATCTCCGACACCGGCTCCTACAGCGACATGGTCTTCGGGCTGCTGCGCTTGTTGGGCTTCGACTACCGCCCGCAGCTGGCCGACCTGCCCGACGCCAAGCTGTGGCGGATCGACTCGCCCGCCGGCTACGGCCCGCTCAAGGCAGCTGCGAGAGGGAAGGTCAGCGTGGACCGGGTCCGGCGCCACTGGCCCGACATCCTCCGGGTGGTCGCCTCCATCCACACCGGCGCCGTCAGCGCACATGACGTCATCCGGATGCTCCAACACGGCGGCAACCCGACCCAGCTCGGCGATGCCCTGGCCCACTACGGACGGATCTTCAAGACCCTCCACGTACTCTCCTACGTCGACGACGAGGCCTACCGGCGCCACATCAAGGGCGTCCGCAACCTCCAAGAAGGCCGCCACGACCTGGCCCGCCACGTCTTCCACGGCCACAAAGGCGAGCTACGCCAGGCCTACCGGCAAGGCCAGGAGGACCAGCTCGGCGCTCTCGGCTTGGTTCTCAACTGCGTGACCCTGTGGACCACCGTGTATCTCGACGCCGCCCTGGCCCACCTGCGCGCCGATGGCTACCCGGTGCTCGACGAGGACGTGGTTCGCCTATCGGCGTACATGCGCAAGCACATCAACGTGGACGGCCACTACTCGTTCCAGCTGCCCGCCCTGGGCGGCGCTCGGCGGCCGCTCCGTGATCCCGATGCCCCCGATGACGACTTGGACTGAGCGGCGCCGAGGGTCATGGTGGCGTTGTAGGCGAACGAGCCCACCACCGCGGCGATGACGGTCTCGGCGGCACCCCGCCGAGACGCCGACCAGGCCAGAACGACCAGCTCGAACGCGGTCGCGAAACCAACGATGGTCAAACTGACCACCGTTTGGGTGTCCTGCACGTGGACGACGTGGCGGATGCCCTCGACGAGCAGCACGCCTCCGCCGGCCATGGCCACCACGCCGGCGATCACGATGGCGACGTCTTTGGACACCCGTCGGGTGGCGAGGCGACCGTCGGCGGCAGCCTCCCGGGCCTCTTCGACCTCGCCCGCCTCACCTATCGCGGGCGGGGATCCCTCCAGCGCCCAGATCACCGCTACGTAGGCGCCGTAGAGGGCGACGAGCACACCTCCTTGCAGGCGGCTGACGTGGCCCCCCCAGACGAACACGGCGCACACGGCCCCCAACGGCAGGCCCAGGAGGCCGTAGCGGCGGACCCGAGGCCCGAACGGCAACGGTGCCACCACCGCACCGACACCGAGCGCTACCAGGCACATGGCCACGTTGGCCCCAATGACATCGCCGAAGGCCAACGCCGGGACATGGCGCGCCGAGGCGATGATCCCGGTGGCCAACTCCTCGGGCTCGGCGCCGGCCAGCAGCAGTGCCAGGGCGAACGAACTGACACTCAACGCAACCGCGGCCTTGCCCAGGTGTTCGGCGAACGCCTCCGCCCCCCACACGATTGCGCCGAGCCCGACGAAAGCGGCGACCACCCACCCGAACGTGACCATCGTAGATGTCTAACGAATCCCCGACCGCACTCGCTAGGACGACCTTCCCGGCCGGCGACTGTCGAGTCCGGGGCGAAGGGGAGGGCCTGTGCGTGTCTGTTCGATCGGGGGCGGTGGAAGGGTGAGCAGCTCAGCTATTGAGTTGTCGGCGAGCTGGTAGCGGATGACGCGACCGTCGCGCTGCGTCGTGACGATCTTATGGCCGCGCAGGAAGCGGAGGGTCTGGGAGACGGTGGTGTCATTCAGGTCGACTGCGACAGCAAGATCGGAGACGCTGATGGGGCCGGCGGCGTGGATGCACAGCAGCACGCTCAGCCGGGTCGGGTCACCGAGGACCGCGAAACGTTCCGCCCTGGTTCGCACCGCTGTCGAATCGCCCAGAGCGTCGATGGCGGCACAGACCCGTTCGTTGTCGATGACACGGCGATGAGTTCGCTCGGCGGGGACGAGGTGCATCTGGCGAGTCTGCCAGACACCTACCTCATCATCTGATCAGCCTTGACAGTGGCAGGGGACCTCCCGTAGCTTTCGCGGTGTCCTGGTGAGAACCGGGATGGCACACAGCTCAGCGAAGTCCGGTGCGAGCCCGGCGCTGTCCCGCAACGGTCAAGCCCCTTCAGGGGGACGAGTCCGGTCGCCTGGCTGTGGTGTCGACGAGATCAGTCCTCGGAGGAAGGACGGTTCGTGCGAGGCCACCGGCCTTGTGGGAGCTATCCCCTTTGTCCTCCGGCGATTCACGAGGATGGAGCGAGTGGAAACCATGACCCGACTCACAGCGTTGCGAAGGTCCCTGAACCCGAGCGAGTGGGGACGGGTCGGCGGCATGGCCATGGTGATCTTGGCGCTCAATGTCGCCGGCTGGGGCATCTTTGTGCTCGCCGTCATGCCCCACAACTTCCACTACAAGGGGCTCGGGCTTGGTCTTGGGGTGGCGTTGACAGCGTGGACCCTCGGTGCCCGCCACGCCTTCGACGCCGATCACATCTCCGCGATCGACAACACCACCCGCAAACTGATGGCCGACGGCCGCCGCCCCCTCGGCACCGGGTTCTTCTTCGCCCTCGGACATGCGACGATCATCGTCGTCGTCGGAATCGGCCTGTCGATAGCGGCCCGGGCCGTGTTCGGAGCGGTTGTGGACCCGACGTCGAGCTATGAGACGGTCGGGGGGATCGTCGGCACCTCGATGGCCGCCGGGTTCCTGTACCTCATCGCCGCTCTCAACGTCGTGGTCCTTGCCGGGATCTTCAAGGTGTTTCGAGACATGCGAAGGGGCCTCTTCGACGAGACCGAACTCGAACGCCAACTCCAGGCCCGAGGGCTCATGTACCGATTCTTCGGTCGCCTCATGCGGTCCATCACCAAGACCTGGCACATGTACTTCGTTGGGTTGATCTTCGCTCTCGGCTTCGACACCGCCACCGAGGTCCTCCTGCTGGCCGCCACCGCGGCCGCTGCCACCCAAGGCCTGCCCTGGTACGCGGTGCTCGCCTTGCCGCTGCTCTTCGCCGGCGGGATGACCCTCTTCGACACCCTCGATGGTTGCTTCATGAACTTCGCTTACGGATGGGCGTTCGCCCGCCCCGTCCGCAAGGTCTATTACAACCTGATCATCACCGGTCTCTCGATCGCCGTAGCGTTCCTCATCGGCACGATCGAGATCGTCGGCCTACTCTCCACCGAGCTGCACATCCACGGCGGCGTCTGGGACTTCATGTCGAACTTCAACATCAACCGAGCCGGCTTCACCATTGCTGGCCTGTTCGTCGTCGTCTGGACTGCGGCCATCGGATACTGGAAGCTGGGCAACGTCGAACAGCGATGGGAAACTCAGCCCAAGAAACAGCCGGCGGGGTCTTCTTCTAAGCCTGGATCCACCGACCGGTAGCGGAAATCGAGTATGAGCATCCGCGGAAAAGGTGCCCTGACCTGGGATGATGGCAGTTACGAGGCTGCTAATAGTCCCAAGGTCGGAGGCACCTTCCCGAT
>JALYVP010000218.1 GCA_030853185.1 Actinomycetota bacterium
CTAGCCAGGAAACTCCCGCTAGGGCTGGGCTGGCCGACCTCGGCCGACGAGTGGCGCGACATGGATGCTCCTGACCTCGGGTGCTTGAAGGCCACGATAAGAGATCGGTACCGATCGGGGCATCCCCGCCAGCATCTGCGCTTGGTGAGCGGTCAACGGCCCTTGGTAACTCTCCGGACTCCGTCCGGAAGCGGCTTCCTCGACCGATCCCGAAGCGTCTTGGCATGGCGGCGGACGAGCCGTTGGTGGGTCGGGCAGTCCTGGAGAGACTCATGGGAGCACTCGAGGGCGTGGGCGAGACTGGTTCGGGCTTGGCGGATTGCGCCGAGCCGATCATCCAGTTCGCCCAGTTTGGCATGCGCTTGTCGTCTCCAGCCCGGGACGATCTGACCGTTGGTGTCGATCAGTGCGGCGACCTCGGTCAGCGTGAATCCGGCCAGTTTGAGCAGATCGATGAGTGCGAGCTGGTCCACGGCGTCGGGGCTGTAGGTGCGTTTGCCCCCGATGCGCCCGACCGGGCGGAGCAGTCCTTTTCGCTCGTAGAACCGCAGCGCCGATGAGGCCAGTCCCGTGCGCGCAGCCAGCTCGGTGATGGTCACCACCGCATCCATTGACTTGAACTGTAGTTCAACGTGCAGAGTGGTGAGCATGCAAGGTCTACGAATGTTCCGCACCAGCCTGCCCGTAGCTTGCACCCTGGCACCCGACGACGGATCGGCGCGGCTGCGACGCTGGCAACGCCTGTCGGACATAGCCGGGCCACGGGCCCGACGCGCCGGGCCGCTGCTCGAAGTCCGTTACCAACCGGTCCCCGGTGTGCGCGAGGAACTGGAGGAGCTTGCCGCCGCCGAGCGGCAGTGCTGCTCGTTTCTGACCTGGACCGTGACCGAAGTTGACGGTCACCCTGTCTTGCGCGTCGCAGCCGCCACCCGTGGTTGAGGGAGGGCTGTGGCGTCAGGCAACCGAGATGGCATCTATCACCTGATGTACGGGGTGAGCGCCGCAGATCCCTCCCACGGGCACGGCGAGCCGGCGCCGGTCTGACGGAGCATGAACTGGCGCGGCGCTCGGGCGTTCGCCAGCCCAACAGCCTATGAGAACGGCAGCCGCAGTCCGTCGCCGGCCATGCTGGCCCGCCTCATGGCGGCGGCGAGACCACTCCCGTCTGTCGTCGTGAGGCAGCGCTGCTCGGAGAACCTTGTCATCGCCGAGGCCAACAAGCCGGCTAGGTGCGGGTCCTTCGACCAGGCCAGGCTGATCGCCAAACTCGAAAGAAGCCCTCGGCCTCCACGTCGATGTTGTCTCCGAGCGGGCCCTCAAGCCCCGTGACACTGCCATCTGCAACCAAGCCGTCCCCCTGTAGTGCCCGAGAATACGCCGGCGCCCCCAGGCGCAGGCCACCGGAAACGCCCGCTGGTGGCTCATCCGCCCCGATCAACAGGTCAGAGTCGTAGGCGGGGCTTGGCGGCGAGGACCTGGCATGGACGTCGATCGCCGCCGGCTACGGCGGGAACGTGAGGGCAACCCTGAAAGACCTCGTCGAGTTCGGGGACGCCGCCGCCAGGCTGGTAGCCAGGGGCACGGATGCGTACGACGGCGATGAGGTCCCGCGGCTCGCATACAAGGCGATACTGCACCACTTCGGCGAGGCAGTGGCGAGGCTGTCGCGGCAGTCCCCGGAGTTCATCGACGATCACCCGGATGTCGTCAGCGGCGATGAGGGGTACCTCGTGTTGTCGTCACTTCTCGGCATCTGTCCTCCCCCATCACCTGCGAGCGACCACGTGTCGCGTTTAGGATACCCCTTTGGAATCGACCGAAAACGGCAGAGCGGAACCTGCGTCGGCGTCATCGGCACGGGTGTCATCGGCACCGGGCCGGCCCCAGAAGCGAGGCATGTCAGGTCAGGAAGGTGGCGGGCGGGACGACGGATCCTCAGCGCCTCGAACGAGGCGTATCCGGACTGGGCCCTTCGCCGAAGACTTGTCGATGACCCGGCCGCCCTGGGTGATCTCGACCTGGCCCTCCGCCGCAGGTCTGCGCGCCGCCGCCCGTGTAAGGTCCATGAGGTCCCGCCAGCCTTCTGTCAAGGGCCGTTGGGCAACCTCTGAAGGACAGATGGTGGCACCGGAGGCGCGTCGCTCGAGCAGCGCCAGGATGGTCCGTTTGTCAACACCGGTCGATCAGGCGGTCAATCGATCCGCTTCCCGGGACGTTCGGCGGTTCAGCCACTTGGCCGGGACCCGGTAAGCGTGCTCCTCAGCGATGTGCGCCGAGGAGGGTCAGGTGCCCTCACGGGCTGCCTTTTCGGTGTCCGCGAGCTCTGACATGCGATCGGCATCGCTGCGCCGCTCCTTCGCGTCCTCACGCTTGTCGTTAACGTCGGCGAGCTGCTCCTTGGGCGCAGCCATCGCCTTCTTCTCGGCGGCCCCGATGCGCTTGCTGTCCGCGTTCCTCTTGGCCTCCGCGGCTTGGGTCTGATGCGCCGCCCCTTTTCGGCCTCGGCCTTTTCGGCGTCCGCTCGCGGCTTGGCGTCCTTCTCGGCCCGGCGCTGGTCTTCCTGCTCGGCCTTTTTGGCGTCGGCGACCTCATCACTCCGCTGTCGCCATGGGCGAACTCCTTTATCGGGCAACACACAGCCCACCCAAGGGGTGGTCGTAGACGGTGAGCTGGTGCCTAAATCGTCAATCGTCGTTCAATCGCGCGGCGCGGGTGTTGAGGTAGCGGTGTTGGGCCAGGTTGGTCGTTCGCGACGCCGCGGTCTGATAGGCCTCGCGGGCTGCGGCGGTATCGCCGGTCATTTCCAGCAGGTGGGCGCGGACCGCGGGCAGGTGGTGGCCTTCCGTGATCCGGGGTTCGGCTTGGACTGTCCCGAGCAGGGCGAGACCGGCGTGTGGGCCGCGGGTCATGGCGACAGCGACGGCATGGTTAAGTGCCACTACGGGGTTGTGGTCGGTGATCTTGAGGAGCAGCTGGTAGAGCGCGGTGATCTGCGGCCAGTCGGTGGCGTCGGGGTCGGTGGATTCGTCGTGGATGGCGGCGATCGCAGCTTGGAGCTGGTAGGGGCCGACGGGGCCGCGCGGGAGCGCGACGGTGATCAGCTCGACCCCTTCGGTGATAAGGGTGGTGTTCCATCGGGTCCGGTCTTGGTCGGGTAGAGGTATGAGCTCGCCGTGCGGCCCGGTCCGAGCGGGGCGGCGGGCATCGGTGAGCAGCATGAGGGCCAGCAGCCCGGCTACCTCGCTATCGGCTGGCAGCAGTCGGAGGAGTAGCCGCGTCAGGCGGATTGCTTCGGCCGCTAGGTCTGGGCGCTGCAGGTTTGCCCCCGCCGTGGCCGTGTAGCCCTCGGTGAACATCAGGTACAGCACACGGCCCACGGCGTCGAGGCGGGCGGCGCGGTCGGGGCCGGTGGGCATCCCGAACACGGTGCCGCTGCTGGTGATGCGTTGCTTGGCCCGGCTCATCCGTCGGGTCATGGTCGCTTCGGAGACCAGGAATGCTCGAGCGATCTCGGCGGTGCTCAGCCTGCCGACGGCGCGCAGGGTCAAGGCGATCTGCGCGGCTGCGTCGAGGGCTGGGTGACAGCAGAGCACCAGCACGATCAACGTGTCATCGGCGTCCGATATCGGGGTGTCGGCGGAGGGTGCTGCGTGCTGGGGGACCGGCATCACCCATCTAGCGGCGGTGTCCTCCCGACGGCGGCGGGCCTGGTCGCTGCGCAGGAGGTCGGTCAACCGCCGTGAGGCGACGGTGATCAGCCAACCTCGTGGATTGTCCGGGGTGCCCTCTGCGGGCCACTGGGTGGCGGCGGCGAGCACCGCTTCTTGCACGGCGTCCTCGGCGGAGTCGAAGTGCCCGTAGCGGCGGACCAGCGCGCCAAGGACCTGCGGCGCCATCCGGCGCAGCAGATCCTCGACCTCGCCACCCTCCATCATCGGTCAGGACTCCAGGAGATCGTCCTGGGAATCGGCCATCGGCCGCACGTCGGCGTAGCCACGGGCGCCGACTCCCTCGGGTGCCGGGACTTGGCCGAGCCGGGCGGCGATCTCGGTAGCCCGATCGAAGCTGGCGCAGTCCACGACCCAGTAGCCGGCCAGCACCTCCTCGGTCTCGGCGTACGGGCCGTCGGTCACCACCGCGCCCGGGCCGGTCAGCCGCCGGGTGTGCACCGGGGCGGCCAGGGCTCGGGTCTCCACCAGTTCCCCCGACTGCTCCAGGTCGTGGTTGAACGCGGTCATGAACTCCCCGATTGCGGCAAAGTCCTCCGCAGACCACGTTGGATGGGCACCGGGCTTGCCCGCCATCGCGTTGTAGTCCTGCTGCGACGCATACGTCAAGATCATGTACTTCACGCTGTGTTCCCTTCCTCGGGTGTCACCCCTCTGGTGCCATCACAGCAGAGACGTCGGAACCGTGACCCAAATCCAGACAACCCGACCCGACACAGTGCCAGATCGGGAGCCAGACCCAGTGCCGCTGTCCGGATGGGGCCCCCGGCGCCGACCTCTGTTGTGTGAGACGCCCACCGGGGCGTTCGCCCAGAGAGCAAGGACAATCACATGACCCCGACCACCCCCAACCCCTCGATCACGCCGACGACCCCCGCGACCTCGAGGACCGTGATGCCCCGGTGTCCCGTGATGGCGAGGCCCGGCCCCCGACCGATCGCGGCGCGGGCGGCGATCGCCGCGACCCTGGCCTATCAGGCGCTGTCGGTGGCTGTGGTCGTTGGCCAATCCACAGTGGAACCCTCTGTCCCGGCAACTCAGCGAATACGCGCTCGGTGGTAGGGCATCAGGGCTGGCTACAGATGGCCGCGTTTGTCGCCTCAGCCCTGTCCTACGCCGCCCTGTTCGTCGCGCTCCGACCGCACGCGCCCGGGGCCGGGGCCGCGCCGGGCTCGGGATCTTGCACTACTGCGTCCTGGCCACTATTGGAGTCGGGATCTTCGTCACCGACCCGATGAACACCGCGCCCGCTGCCGTGTCCCTAGCCGGCACGCTGCACGTCGTGTTGGGGGGAGCGCGCTGGTGGGCCTGCCCGTTGCCGCGCTGCTACTCACTCGCAGCCTCGCCCGCACCCACCCCGCCCAATCCCCGTACCGGCGGGCCCTGTCTAGGGTCGCCTTCCTGTCGCTGGCCGGATTCGCGCTGATCTGGGTACCCGAAGTTGCCGGCCTGCTCCCCGCCCGCGGATGGCCCGACCGCGTCCTGTTCCTCACGTACACCGCATGGGTCATCGTCGTAGCCGCGCCCTTGACCCACAGGGCCCAAAGAGCCCACAAGTCCACATCAGCCCTGCACCGCTCCAACGGACGGCGGATCATCCGTCCAACCCCGTCCGCTTACGATCGGCAAAGGTGAGCCGTGCCAGCCGCGACGATCGACGAGTACCTGGCCAGCGTTGGTAGGGACGAGCAACGAGAAGTCTTGGAACTCCTCCGTGAGCAGCTCCGCGCTGCGGCGCCAGATGCTACCGAGTCGATCAGCTACGGCCGTCCCAGCTTCAAGATCGAGGGCCGTGGGTCGTGGGGTTCGCCGTCACCAAGCACCGGTGCTCCTTCTACACGGGCGCCGGACCCCTCACCGCGCACACCGAGGAACTGGCTGGCTACCAGCTGTGGCAGGGAACGATCAACTTCCCACCCGACCGGCCCCTGCCCCCGACCTCGTGGCCATGCTCGTTCACGACGCAGGCGGAGCCGGGCCCGTTGATGCCCCACCCGGCCCCATCCCAACGCTCCTGATACCCCTTCGGCCAACGCGGCCGCCGGATTAGCTGCCGGTGTCGTCGACCGGGCGAAGGATGTGGTCAACAAAGGTACGCCCTGACTGCGGCCCCACCCCTGTATCAGAAATCGACCGGGCCCCCCAGGGTTTACCGGGAAGGCTGACCGGAGACAAGTTGCCTTCGGCGGAGCCCACCTAAGGGTGACCACCCGACCGACAGAAAGAAGACCGCCATGGACGCCGTTGCCGCGTTGAGAACTGCTATCGCAAAGGTCGCTCCCTGACCATGGTGGCCGTTACCCCGGCTACGGATCGGGCGGACCTGGAGTCCTGGTGGACCCCGAGCGGATCCAACTGGG
>JALYVP010000219.1 GCA_030853185.1 Actinomycetota bacterium
CCACCGTATCCCGTGACCGTCACCACCCTGCCCCTGGTCGACTCCAGCCGTCCCACGATCAGCCGGGGCCGGACCCTCTCGACCGCCCGGGCCCTGACCACCCGGGTGTGGGTCCCGGCCGGGTCCGGCCGGTGGCCGCTGGTGGTCTTCGGGCACGGCTACCAGGTCGGGCCCGGCCCCTACACCGCCCTGCTGCACAAGTGGGCCGCCGACGGCTACGTGGTGGCCGCTCCCGAGCTCCCCCTGAGCGACCAGGCTGTCGCCGGAGGGAACCTGGACGAGGCTGACATCAACAACGAGCCAGGGGACCTGCGTTTCGTGATCGACTCGTTGGTGGCACCCACCAGTGCCCTCGCGGCCCGGATCGACGCGACCCGCGTGGCGGTGGCCGGCCACAGCGACGGGGCGGAGGCCGCCCTGTCCGTGGCCATCACGCCGGCCCCGGCCGGCCAGCCCCCGACCCGGGCGGTCATCGCCATGTCCGCGTCCCCGCTGCCGGGAACCATCCGCCTGGCCAACCCCCCCATCCTCGTCACCCAGGGTGACGCCGACCCGATCAACCCGTTCTCCGAGGGCCAACAGACCTACGGCCAGGCCGTGGCGCCGAAATACTTCCTCACCCTGCTCGGCGGCGGCCACCTCCCGCCGCTCGAGGCGGGCAGTGCCTGGTTGCCGACGGTCGTCACCGTCAGCGAGGACTTTCTCCACCTCTACCTGGGCGGCAGCGGTTCGGTTGGCGCCCTGATGACCGCCGGCAACCACCCGCCACTCACGACCCTCGTCTCAGGGTAGGGCGACCGCTTGCGCCCGGGGGGCGGATCGGTGACAATCGGGCCGATCAGACCATCCCGCGAGGCTGTTGCGCAACCCGGGGCCACGGGCGCCGCCGCCCGCCTGTTGCCCGTCGCCGAGTGCAACCCGGCTCTGGATCGCCTCGTCGAGCTGGCCGCCCGCCTGGTGTCGGCCTCGTCGGCGCAGATCTCGCTGCTCACCGCCCAGCAGACCGTCGTGGCCGGAGCCGGGTTGGGCGAAAGCGCGATGGGTGGCGTGGGGCCCCTCGAAGAATCGTTGTGCACCGTGACGGCCGCCACCGCCGGGCCCCTGATCGTCATCGACGCCCCGGTGGACGAACGGGTCGCCCACCTCCCGCCCGTCACGTCCGGCGCGGTGGGTGCCTACCTGGGTGTCCCCCTGGTGACGCCGGGTGGCTGGACGGTCGGAGCCCTGTGCGTGTTCGCCCCGACCCCTCGGCCCTGGTCGCCCCATGACGTCGGTCTGCTCACGGAACTGGCCTCGAGCGTGATGGCCGAGCTCGAGCTTTCCGCCCTGACCGCGGAGTACGCGACCAGCCGGTTGCGGTGGGATGTCGCCATCGAAGCGGCCGGCATCGGATCGTTCGACTTGGACCTACGCACCGACCGGGTGGACTGGGACGACCGGCTGCAGGCCATGTTCGGCTACGAGCCGGGCGAGTTCGTCCCGCACCTGACCGAGGCATTCAGCCGCATCCACCCCGACGACCAGCCCGTCGTCAAGGGGGCGGTGGCCGACGCGGTGGAGGCCGGTGGTGACTACCGGGCCGAGTTCCGCATCCTCCCGCCCGGCGGCTCGGTGCGGTGGATCGCCGCCCGCGGCCGCACCCGCGTCGACGGCGACGGGCGTGCCGTGCAGCTGGTGGGGACTGCCTACGACGTCACCGAGGTGCGCACCGCCCGCGACCGCGCCGCCCACCTGCTCGACACCATGGCGACCGGCTTCCTATCGGTGGATCGGGCGTGGCGCGTCACCTACCTCAACGCCACCGGTGAGCGGGTCATGGGAATCTCCGCCGACGAGCTGGTGGGCCGTGACCTGTGGTCGGCGTTCCCCGGCATGGAGGAGCTCGAGTTCGGCCAGCAGTGCCACCACGCCGTCCGCACCGGCGAGTCTGTCGAGTTCGAGGCTCGCTACCGCGGCCTCGACACCTGGTTCGAGGTCCGGGTCGTGCCGAGCGACGAGGGCCTGGCGCTGTACCTGCTCGACATCACCGGGCGCCACGCCGCTCAGGAGCAGGCCCGAGTGGCCCAGGAGCAGGCCGAGGCCGCCGTGTCCCGCCTGGAGCTGCTGGCAGCGGTCAGCGCCGAGCTGGCGGCGACCCTGCGGGCGGAAGCGGCCGTCGCCCGCCTGGCCCGCCTCGTCGTTCCGGCGTTGGGTGACGGGAGCATCGTCTCGCTCTGCGACGAGGGTCACCTGCGTGACGTCGGATGGTGGCACGCCGACCCCGCCCTTCGCCCCGCCCTGGAGCGCTATGCCGCGGTGCGCGCCGACGCTCTCACCACTGAGTCGATCGTGGTCCAGGCCCTCGAGACCGGCCGGCCGGTGGTGGTGCCTGAGGACGCGCGCGCCGTCATCCGCAGGGTGCACACGCCGGGCGAGGCCTGGGAGCTGTTGGAGGCGTTGGCCCCCGAGTCTGCTGCCTTCCTCCCGTTGCGGGCCCGGGGCCGCACCGTCGGCCTGCTCAGCCTGTTCCGGGGATCGAGCCGAGGCGGGTTGACCGACACCGATCTGGCCATCGCCAGCGAGGTAGCGGCCCGGGCCGGTCTGGCTCTCGACAACGCCCTGCTGTACGGCCAGCAGCGGAGCCTGGCCGAGGGCCTGCAGACGAGCCTGCTCACCGATCCCCCCGAGCCCGACCACTGCCACATCGTGGTCCGCTATGTGCCCGCCGCCGAGGCCGCCTCGGTCGGCGGTGACTGGTTCGACTCGTTCCTGCAGGCTGACGGCGCCACGGTCCTGGTCATCGGCGACGTGGTCGGCCACGACACCGAGGCGGCGGCAGCCATGGGCCAGGTGCGGGGGCTGCTGCGGGGCATCGCCTGGTACAGCGGGGCCGGACCGGCCGAGGTGCTCAGCGGGCTGGACGCGGCCATGGAAGGTCTGGCGGTCGACACCACGGCCACCGCTGTCGTCGCCCGGTTGGAACAGACCAGGGCGGAGTCCGATCGCAACGTCCGGGTCCTGCGTTGGTCCAACGCCGGACACCCCCCGCCCTTGACCGTCAGCCCCGGTCGCCCCGTCACCGTGCTCGATGGCGTCGAACCGGACCTGCTCCTGGGCATCGATGCGCGCACCCGGAGGGTCGAGTCGACGGTCACCTTGAAGGACGGCGCCACCGTCCTGCTCTACACCGATGGGCTCGTCGAGCGCCGCGGCCAGAGCCTGGACGAGGGGATCGGGCTGCTGCGTGACACCCTCGCCGATCTCGCCGACCGGCCCCTCGACGACCTGTGCGACGAGTTGTTGACCCGGATGCTGCCCGAGCGGGCCGAGGACGACGTGGCGCTCGTCGCCCTCCGGCTGTTCCCCCAGGACCAACCCCGCCCGGTCGAAGCCGGGCGCCGCCGGGTCCCGCCCGGCAGGCCTCCCCGCTTCCCTAGCGGCGCTCAGCGCCGATAGAGGCGGCGGTACCGCTCCGCCCACACCCCCCAGAACAGGAACCACGCCGCAACCGCGCTGACCACCAGGCCGCCGCGGACGTTGGCGTGGGCGAACAGGTGGACCGCTTCGTACACCAAGGTGCAGATCACCAGGATCCAAGCGGCGCCCAACCCGCCTACGAGGGGGCGGTAGTGCCTGACGAGGATCCGCTGGGGACGCGGCATGGCACCAGCGTAGGCCGTTCATGGGCAGGCGGCGGGTCGAACGTTCCGGCGCTCGCCGTCAGGCCCCGGCCCAGCCTGGGTCGCGGCCGGACAGGGCGATCAGCCGGTCCAGGGTCGGAGCGCCGTCGGGCACCTGGACCGGCTTCCCGAAGGGCTTGCCCTCGCCCTGATGGTCCGGGCCGAGCATGGTGGGAACGAAGGTCAGCGATGCCTCGGCGGCCGCGACCGGCACCGACCACTCCTGCCCAGTGGCCCGCGCCAGGTCCCAACCGTGCACCTGGTACTCCCACAGGATCATGCCGAGGGCCAGGTCGCCGGGCATGGCGTTCTCTCCCAGCCGCAGGGGTCGGGCGGCGCCGCCGTCGCCTATCGCCCGATCGAGGCGGTCGGCGGCGGTGCTCACCTGGGCCGCGGCGGCATCAGCGCCAGCGGGGGCGTGGAATCCGTCGTTGTCCGCCCGGGGCGCCTGGCCGTGGGGATCGGCGAACCCGGCGGCGAAGTTGGTCAGCCAGCCCAGCACGTGGTCGCGCAGTTGCTCGACGTCGAATGCCTGGCACGGTGTCGGATCGTGCCACTGCTCAGGGGTGATGGCGCCGACGACCGGTGCCAGCCCGGTGAGCACGACCCGCAGGAGGCCGGCGGTCTGGTCTGTCGTTGATGTGATCATGTCGACGAGTGTGACGTCGCGGCTCGGGGGCCGGCTTGAACATTTGCGTCACGTCGCCTCGCTAGCGTCAACCGGGTGAGCAGCCCCGAGCCCGTCGAGAGAGACAGCCGGGGGATCCTCGACCCGTGGCTGCTGCAGCAACGGGTGAACCTCAGCCGGTACCCGGTCGGGCCGGCGCTGGGTGGCCTGATCGATCGCTTCTGGGCCGTGGAATGGGACCTGCCGGCCGGTACCGAGCATCGCCAGGCGGTGCTCACCCACCCGGGGTGCAACCTCAGTGTCGGCCATGCCGATGCCGCCGCCGGCCAGGTTGCCGTCGGACCCCTCGAGGCCCGCCTCAACGGCGTGGCCCGCACGCTGACCACCCGCCGCCTGGTCGGGCGAGGGTGGGCGGTGGCGGCCATGACGACGCCCGGCGGCGTCGGGGCATTCATCACCGAACCGGCGTCCAACCTCACCGACCGCGTCGTCCCGCTGGGATCGGCCGTGGGCCTGGACGACACCAACCTGATCGCGGCGATCAGCTCCCAGCCCCACCAGAAGGGGCGCGTCGATGTCCTGGCCCGCATCCTGGAGGACCTGATCGTCGGGGCGGACCCGGAGCGGGTGCACCGGGCCCGGCACGTGGCGGAGGTGGCCAGGCTGGCCGAGACCGACCGGTCCCTGCGCCGGCTGTCCGACGTCTGTGCCCGGTCCGGTGTCGGTCCCCGGAAGCTGCAGCGGATGTTCCTCGAGTGCGCGGGGGTGTCGCCGACCTGGGTGCTGCGCCGGTACCGGCTCCTCGACGCGGCCGAGGCTGTACGCGACGGGCAGGTGGTGTCCTGGGCCGGTGTGGCCGGCGATCTCGGATACGCCGATCAGGCTCACCTGAGCCGGGACTTTCACGCCGCCATGGGCACGCCCCCCGCGGCCTATGCGGCGTCGCTGTCAGCCCCCTGAACAGAAGCGCCGTAGGGATCGAACGCCCAGGGACCCCAGGGCCAGGCCGGCGGCGAGCAGCGCCGCGGCCTCGGCGTAGAACGAGTCGATGACCACGGCGGGAAGGGATTCCCCAAGGAAGAGATGCGAACCGATGTCCACCACTCGTCCGACGAGCAGCACGACGGCGCTGACGGCCAGAGCCAGCGGCCAGGCCGGAGAGCCAGCACCCCCGTCTCGGAGCGCCGCGACCACGAGATAGCCTCCGGCCCCGAGGATCAGCGCCAGGCTCACGATTCATCAGGTCGTCATACCCACAGACTCCGGTGAGCGATCGGCTTACAACACGCGAAAACCCGTTCGCAGGGCCGGCGCCCGGCCCCTCTCCTGTGTTGGAGATCTCGAAAACACGAGGCCGTTTAGGCTGAGACAGTGAGATCGAGACCACCGAGGCCTGCGCCTGCCGATCCAACCGCGGACTCGCCTCAGTCTCAGAGGTTTCCTATACCGGGTGGGTATCCCGGGCGCCGACCGCCGGGAGAGTCATTGGCAGCAAGCGCCGGCAAGAAGCCGACGTCAAGTGACGGCGCGGTTCAACACACGTCTCGGCTGGCGGTCGCCTCGTTCGTCTGTGGTCTGATCGGGGTCTCCGCCGGAATCTTGCTGTTGGTCCTTCTGGTCATAGGGCAGGCCAACACAGGCTGGGCCGGCACCACTATTGGTCTCGACGTTCT
>JALYVP010000220.1 GCA_030853185.1 Actinomycetota bacterium
AGCGACAGGGTCTCGATGGCGGCGCCCCGGGCGTCGTCGATGAGGGCGGCGGTCACCCTTCGGCCGAGGGAACGCCCCCGGGCCTCGGGGTGGGCCATGATCTTGACGATGTCGGCCATGTTGGCGAAGACGGGCGAGGCGCCCCGGCGCCACGCCCCGAGGGCCTGGGGCACCGAGTCGACGGTCGCCACGCACAGGGCGGCATCACCCTCCTGCACGCCGGCGGTCACCTCCATCAGCCACCGGTCGGTCTCCTCCCGGTCGGGAGGTGCGCGCCAGCCGACCGCGCCTCCGAGGGCGACCACCGCATGGATGATCCGGTGCACGGCCGCCGCCAGGTGTGGCGATGTCTCCGTGGGCCAGACGAGCTCTACCGACATCCCGTCATTCTGGCGCCTGGAGCTGCGACCGACGACACACCGGTTGGTGCACATCCACCGCCCATACTGGATGCATGGGCACCCTCCGACCGTCGTTGCCACCAGAGCCGATCCCGCCCCGCCGGGTGGCCCTCGTGGCCCACGACCACAAGAAGATCGACCTGCTCGACTGGGTGGAGTACAACCAGGGCACCCTGGCCGGCCATGAGCTCATCGCCACCGGCACCACCGGGAAGATGATCAATGACCGCTTCGGGTTGCCGATCACCCGACTGTTGAGCGGGCCACTCGGTGGCGATCAGCAGCTCGGGGCGCGGATCGCCGAGGGCGGCGTCGACGTGCTGATCTTCTTCTGGGATCCGCTCGAGCCCCAGCCCCATGACCCCGATGTCAAGGCCCTCCTGCGCATCGCCGCCGTGTGGAACGTGGCTGTGGCCTGCAACCGGGCCACGGCCGACTACATCATCTCGTCGCCGTTGTTCCGCGATCGCTACGCCGCCGCCCTCCCGACCTTCGAGGACCAGCTCGTGCGCTGACCCCGAGCGTCAGGTGTCGACGTTGAGCTCGCTCAGGCGGAACAGGGCGTCCATGGTGTAGCCGGCGGCGGCGATGTTGGCGGCGCCGGTCTGCTCCCGGTCGAGAACGGCCAGGATGCCGGCGACCTCGGCCCCGACGCCCTCGAGCTTGGCCGCCGCCTTCAGGGCCTCGCCGGCGCTGGTGATGACGTCCTCGACGACCAGGACCCGTTCGCCCCGGTTGATCTCGCCCTCGATGACCTTGGAGGTGGCGTACCCCTTGGACTCCTTGCGGACGATGACGAAGGGGATGCCCGTCTCCAACGACACGGCGGTGGCGAGGGCCACCGCCCCCAGCTCCGGCCCGGCCAGACGGTCGATGCCGGCCGGTACCCGCTCCGCCAGTGCCGCCGCCACCTGGCCCATGATCGCCGGCTTGGTCTCGAAGAGGTACTTGTCGAAGTAGAACGAGCTGCGCGCCCCGGAGCTCAGCACGAAGTCGCCGCGCAGGTAGGAGGCGGCGACCAGGTCCCGTCCCAAGTGCTGATGGGCGACATCGTCGGGCGCGGTCATGACCCTGTGCGAGGGCGGTTGCGCCGGGCCAGGAAGGCGCCCATCCGGTCCGCCTTGTCGTCGCTCTCGAAGAGGAGGGCCTGGGCGGCCATGTCGAAGGCGGTCGTGTCGGGGCGATGCTGGCGCAGCGCCAGCTTGGTCAGCTCCGTTGCCCGCCAGGAGCGCCCGGCAATCGCTCCGACCATCTCGTCCACGACATTCCCCAACTCCTCCTCCTCGACCACCCGGTCCACCAGACCGGCGCTCAGGGCGGCGAGGGCGTCGAGGGTCTCACCGAGGTAGAGCATGCGTCGAGCCACGCCGATCCCCGCCAGCTGAGCGAGTCGCCAGTTGGCCCCGGCCCCGGCGATGATGCCCAGGGCGGGCTCGGGCTGGGCGAAGCGCGCCCGGGGCGTCGCCACTCGCAGATCGCAGGCCAGGGCCAGCTCGCAGCCCCCTCCGAGCGCGGGGCCGTCGATGGCGGCGATCGTCGGCCACCGGTAGGCCCCGATCCGCTCGAACAGATCGATGTTGATGGCCTCCAGCGCGTCATCCACTCCCCTCTCGGCCAGTTCGGCGATGTCGGCACCCGCCACGAAGGTGCCCGCCGTGGTCGAGTGGATCACGAGCACCGACGGGCCGCCGGCCGTCGCCCGGCCGATGGCCTCGTGCAGGGCGTCGATGGTGGCCCGATCCAGGGCGTTGCGGGCCTCAGGCCGGTCGATGCCGACCCAGGTGGCGTCACCGCGCCGTTCGACGACAAGGTTGCTCATTCGACCGGCACCGGCTCGGACCCCTGCGTCCAGTCGTAGAAGCCCCGGCCGGTCTTCTTGCCCAGCTCCCCCGCCGCCACCTTCTGGCGCAGGAGCGCCGGTGGCTCGAAGCGGGCTCCGAGCTCGACCGCCAGATGGTCGGCGATGGCCAGCCGAACATCGAGGCCGACGAGGTCGGTGAGCTGCAACGGTCCCATCGGGAACCGGTAGCCGAGCACCATCCCCCGGTCGATGTCCGCCGCCGAGGCGACGCTGTCGGCCACCATGCGGATGGCTTCGAGCCCGATGGCAACGCCGAGGCGACTGGTAGCGAAACCCGGCGAGTCGCGCACGGCAATGCTCTCCTTGCCCAGCCGGCTGACCCAGGCGCGGGCCACGTCGGTGGTCGCCGGGTCCGTCGCCGAGCCCACCACGATCTCGACCAGCGCGGAGCGGGGAACGGGATTGAAGAAGTGCATCCCGAGGAACCGCTCGGGGCCGGGGACGGCCACGGCCAGCCCGTCGATCGACAGCGACGACGTGTTGGTGGCGATCACCACCGCCGGCCACCGCTCCCCGAGTCCGCCCAGCACCCTGCGCTTCAGGTCGGCGTCCTCGGGCAGGGCCTCGACGACCAGATCGGGAGTCACATCGGGCAGCCCGGCGGAGACAGTGAGCCGTGCGAGGTCGGAGTCGACGGCGGCGCCCGGATCATCGGCTCTCTTGTGGGCCAGGCCCAACCCGTCGGCGACGCGGGATCGGGCCGCCTCGACGGTGCCGGCATCAGCCTCGCTCACCACCACCGCGGCCCCGGACTGCAGGGCGGTCTGGTCAATGCCTGCGCCCATGGTCCCGCCCCCGACGACGACCACAACGCCCGTGGGTTCGCTCTCGGCCACACCGGCGATGGTAGCGGCCCCGCCTCCCCCGGTTTTGTGGCCCGGCGCCGGTTGCCGTGGCAGAGTGACCTGGGGGGAGCGGGAGAGCTCCCACCGCTACACGAGGAGCGTCATGACCCTGGTTCAGACCCTGCGAGGGCCCGTCGACAGCGCCGATCTGGGGCGCACGTACATGCACGAGCACATCTTCGTGCTCAACGCCGACGTCCAACAGAACTACCCCGACGAGTGGGGCGACGAGGACGCCCGGGTCGCCGATGCGGTGGAGAAGTTGACGGCCCTGGCCGGTGCCGGCGTGCGGACGATCGTCGACCCCACCGTGATCGGCCTGGGTCGTTACATCCCCCGGGTCCAGCGCATCGCCGAGCAGGTACCCGACCTCAACATCGTGGTGGCCACCGGCTGCTACACCTACGACGACGTCCCGTTCTTCTTCCACTACCGGGGCCCGGCGCTCGACGCCATCGCCGGCCAGGCGGTGCCGGACCCGATGGTGGACATGTTCGTGGGCGACATCACCGAGGGCATCACCCACACCGGCGTGAAGGCGGGGATGCTCAAGTGCGCCATCGATCACCAGGGCATGACCGCGGGGGTGGAGCGCGTGATGCGAGCGGTGGCCAAGGCCCACCGTCACACCGGCACACCCATCACCATCCACACCCATCCCGGGAGCCAGCAGGGCCTGGCCGCCCAGAAGGTGCTCGACGACGAGGGCGTCGACCAGCGCCGGGTGGTGCTCGGCCACAGCGGCGACAGCACCGACGCCGACCATCTCCAAACCCTGGCCGAGGCCGGGTTCGTCCTCGGCATGGACCGCTTCGGCATCAACCTGGAGGTCACGTTCGAACAGCGGGCGGACATCGTCGTCGAGATGTGCCGGCGAGGTTTCGCCGAGAGCATGGTCCTGGCCCACGACACGTCGTGCTACATCGACTGGCTGGCCCCGGGCGTCATGGACCTCCTCCCCCAGTGGCACTACCTCCACATCACCGACGATGTCCTCCCGTACCTCCGGGACCATGGCGTCACCGACGAGCAGATCGATCAGATGCTCGTCACCAACCCCCGCCGCATCTTCGAGAACGTGGAGGCCTACTGATGATCGAGGATCCCTTCGGCAGCACCGGCGTCACCCGCCACGACGACGGCATCAAGCACTACGACGGCCTGCCCTCGTCGGTGCTGGCCATGCTGCGCACGTCGGTGGAGCGAGACGCCGACGCCGAGGCGGTAGCGGTGCTCGACGGCCCGCGGGTCACCTACCAGCAGCTGTGGGACCGGGCGGCGCGGGTTGCGGGCGGCCTGCGGGGCGAAGGCATCCGGCCGGGTGACCGCGTCGCCCTGCGCAGCGGCAACGGCGTGGACTGGGTGCTGGCGTTCTTCGGGACGCTCATGGCCGGAGGCGTCGTGGTCCCGGTGAACACCCGTTTCACCGACCCCGAGGTCGCCTATGTCGTCGAGGACTCAGGCGCCTCCTACGTGGTCGAGCCGGACGCCTCCCTTCCCGAAAGCGATCCCTACGTGTCGGAGGGCCCGGGCCTGGGCGACCTGGCGGCCATCTTCTACACGTCGGGAACGACCGGGTTCCCGAAGGGGGCCATGACCAGCCACGAGAACTTCCTCACCAACTCCGAGACGTGCCGGCGGGTCATCGGCATGCCCGAGAGCGATCCCACCATCCGCAACCTGATCAGCGTGCCGTTGTTCCATGTCACGGGGTGCAACAGCCAGCTGCTGCCGACGTTGCAGCAGGGGGGCACCGCAGTGATCATGCCCGCCTTCGAGGTGCAGCGGTTCCTGCGGGCCATCGTCGAGGAACGGATCACGGTGGTGACCACGGTCCCTGCCATCTTCTGGTTGGCCATCAGCCAGAAGAACTTCTCGGAGTTCGATGTGAGCAGCGTGCGCTTCGCCACCTACGGCGGGGCGCCGATCGCCCCGGACCTGGTCCGCAAGGTCAAGGCCGGATTTCCCCAGGCCAGCGTGGGCAACGGGTTCGGGCTCTCGGAGACCTCCAGCGTCTCCACCTTCCTGCCGCACCGCTATGCCGACACGCACGCCGACTCGGTGGGCTTTCCTGCCCCGGTGTGCGACCTGGCCCTGGCCGACGTGGATGCCGAGACCGGAGTGGGCGAGCTGTTGATCCGCGGCGCCAACGTGGTCCTGGGCTACTGGAACAAGCCGGAGGCGACCGAGGACTCCTTCCGCAACGGCTGGCTCCACACCGGAGACCTGGCCCGCCTCGACGACGAGGGCTTCACCTACATCGTCGATCGGGCAAAGGACATGATCAACCGCGGCGGGGAGAACGTGTACTGCGTGGAGGTGGAGAACGCGCTGGCGGCCGCCCCGGGCGTCTTCGAGGTGGCGGTCCTCGGTGTCCCCGATCAGATGATGGGCGAGAAGGTCGGCGCCGTCATCGTGCCCGCACCGGGCTCGCAGCTCGACCGCGAGGCCGTTCTCGACCATGCTCGCGCCAACCTGGCCGACTTCAAGGTGCCCCAGTACCTGGTGGTGCGTGAGGAGGTGTTGCCCCGCAACGCCGGGGGCAAGGTCCTCAAGCCGGCGCTGCGCACCGAGACCGAATGGGGCGATCCGCTGCGCTGACGACCGGGGACCCGACCTGAGCGCGCCGGAAGCTCCAACCAGCATGGATTTGACGGGAAACCGTCGCAGCTCGGTCACGATCACGGTTCCTTCGCCCTTCGGGTGCCCGCCGGCGGCGTCCGTTCGATGGCGGCATGCAACACGGCGGCGACGTCGTTGCCGTAGGAAGCGGCGGCGGCGCTGCCGAGCTGGACGACCGACATGAGCAGCGACAGCATGATGGCGAC
>JALYVP010000221.1 GCA_030853185.1 Actinomycetota bacterium
GGCCGGCGCCGGCGCCGGTCAGCGGTGTCGGCGACGCCATGTGGTTCTCGGTCGACGCGATCCCGGGGTCGGCCATCGGGTCCAGGCGGCGGGGGGCAGTGCTGTCGGCCTCGGCGTCGACCGGCACGACGATGCCGTCCCGGCCCTGGCGGCTGCCCAGCGCGTCGTAACCCGCCCCCCGGTGCAGAGGGGACAGCCGCTCGACCTCCGCCCAGATCTCCTCCAGGCTGGTGAAGCCCAGATCGGTGCCGAGCCGGTCCGCGAGCTCGGTGGCGATCATCCAGTCCGGCCAGGCCGCAGAGGGAGGGGTGACCATCTGGCCCAGCCAGGAGATCCGTCCCTCCAGGTTGGTGAAGGTCCCCCGCCGCTCCGCGTAGGTGGCGGCCGGCAGGATCACGTCGGCATGGCGGGAGGATGCGTTCAAGAAGGTGTCGATGGCGACGACGAACCGGGCGCCTTCGAGACCCCGGGTGGCGGCCACGGCGTCGGGGAAGTCGCCGACGGGATCGGCGCCGACGAGGACCAGGGCGTCCAGCCGGCCGGCGGCCGCGGAGGCGAGGATGGCGGCCGTGTCCAGCCCGGCCTTCTTCGGCAGTGTCACCTTCCAGGCCTCCTCGTAGTAGGAGCGACCCTCGTCGATGCCGACCCGACCGGGAAGGACGCCGGGGGCCAGGCCCAGGTCCAGGGCGCCGTGGATGTTGGAGCGGCGCAGGGCCGAGAGGAAGGCGACGCCGGGCAGGCCAGCCATCATCTGGGCGGCGGCGGCGATCGAAGCCTCGGATTCGGCCATGGACGGCCGGCCCAGGATGACCACGATGGATGGGGCATCGGGCTGGCCGCGCTCCCATGCGTCGGCCATCCGTTGGCGGGCCGCCTCGATGTCTGCCGCCGGGACGCCGGCGACCGGGTCGTGCACCGGCGAGGAGCCGGCGAGGACCTGGACCAGCTCGGCGACCTCACCGGGGCGGTAGCAGAGGGTCTGGGCCGCGTAGCGGGACAGGCCACCGCGGCGGGGGGCCAGCTCCACGATGGGCAGGGCCCTTTCCCGGGCCGCGTCGCGCAACCGCAGGTAGAGGATCGGCAGCTCCTCTTTGACGTCCGGGGCAAGGGTCAGGACGAGCGGGGCGGCAACGGCCTGGTTGATGGTGGCGCGACGCAGGCCGAGGAGCGTGGTGGCGGCCAACCCGTCGCCCAGCTGGGCATCGACGTTGTCGGTGCGCAGCGCCGTGCGCGCCGCCTTGGCCCACGCGTAGGCATCCTCGTTGGGCAGCCGAGCCCCGCCGATCACGCCGATCCCGTCGCTTGTCGGGTTGCTGGCGCCGGCGTCGCGGGCCGCGGCCAGGCCCGTTGCCGCCGCGTCGAGGGCCTCGGCCCAGCTGACCTCGACCAGGTCATCACCCTGGAGCATGAGGGGGACGGACATCCGCTGGTCGCTGTGCAGCGACGTGTAGTCGAAGCGGCCCTTGTCACACAGCCAGCCCCAGTTGACCGGATCGGAGTCCACCCCGATGTAGCGGGTCACCTCGTCGGAGCTGGACTGGACGGCGACCCGGCAGCCGATCGAGCAGGACGTGCAACTGCTCTCGACCTGCTCGAGATCCCAGGGACGGGCCCGGAACCGGTAGGGCGTGGCGGTGAGGGCCCCGACCGGGCAGATCTGGACGATGTTGCCGGAGAAGTACGAGGAGAACGGGGAGTCGGGGAAGGTGGCGACCTCGGTCTCGTCGCCGCGAGCCGCGAAGTCGATCAGTGGGTCGCCGGCCACCTCGTCGGCAAAGCGCACGCAGCGCCCGCATTGGATGCAGCGCTCCCGGTCCAGGTAGACCAGATCGGAGATGGGCGTCGGCTTGTCCCAGTGGCGCTTCTCCTCGACGAAGCGTGTCTCGCCGGGGCCGTAGGCCAGGGTCTGGTCCTGCAGGGGGCATTCTCCCCCCTTGTCGCAGACGGGGCAGTCGAGGGGGTGGTTGATCAGGAGGAACTCCAAGACGCCGTCTTGAGCCTTCTTGGTCGGCTCGCTCTGGGTCCGGATCTCCATGCCGTCGCCCACGGGGTTGTAACAGGCCGGCACCAGCGAGGATCCCCTCGGCCCGATGACCTCCACCAGGCACATGCGGCACATGCCGACCGGCTTCATCCGGGGGTGGTAGCAGAACCGGGGGATGTAGACCCCGGCCTCCTCGGCTGCGGTGATGATCAGGTGGCCTTTGGGGACGGTGACCGTTCGGCCGTCGAGGGTGATGGTCACCGTCTCGTCGCTCGGCGCTGCGGTCGGCGCCGCCGTGCCCACCGCGCTCTGGGTCGGGAAGGGGGGCACGTACGGGGCGGCCGCCACCCCACCGGAGGGTGCCACCACGGCGGGGCGTGGTTTGTCAGACACGGGCGACCTTTCCCGGGAGGCGATCGGGGGGGGACGGGCAGCGTCCGTCGCGGATGTGAGTCAGGAACTCGTCACGGAACATGGTGATGCCGGCGGAGACGGCCGGAGGCATGGAGGGCCCGAGGACGCAGATGGTCGTCTGGGCGGGGGGCCACTTCACCCCCGGCGAGATGTTGTCACACACGTCCATCAGCAGGTCGAGGTCCGACTCCCGGCCCTGGCCTCCCTCGATGCGGGCGAGGATCTTCTCCAGCCATCCACCGCCTTCCCGGCACGGTGTGCACTGCCCGCACGACTCGCGGTGGAAGAACCGGACGATGCGCCACGCGGCTCGCACCGCGCAGGTGGTGTGATCCATGGGCACGACCGAGCCGGACCCGGCCATGGTGCCGACCTCGGCGATCTTCTCGTTGGCGAGCAACACGTCGAGGTGCTCCGGTCCCAGCCACGGCGAGGAGGCCCCGCCGGGGATGAACGCCTTCAACTCGTTGTCGTCCCGGATGCCACCACCTAGGGCGGGGTGGTAGATGAGATCACGGAAGGTCGCCTTGGCGAACTCAAGCTCGTAGTTGCCGGGACGCTTGACGTGACCGGCGAGCGCCAGCAGCTTGGTCCCCTTGGACCGGCCTTCGCCCAGCTCGGCGAAGGCGTCACCGCCGTGGGTCATCACCCACGGGAGGTTGCAGACGGTCTCCACGTTGTTGACGATGGTCGGCGCACCGTAGAGGCCGACGGCGGCCGGGAAGTACGGCGGCTTGATGCGGGGATAGCCGCGCTTGCCCTCCAGCGATTCGAGCAGCGCCGTCTCCTCGCCGCAGATGTAGGCCCCGGCACCGGGATGGACCACGATGTCGACGGACCAGCCACTGCCGAAGATGTCCCGGCCCACCGCTCCATGGGCGTAAGCCTCGTTGAGGGCCACCTGCAACCGTTCGATGGCCAGGGGGAACTCGCCGCGGATGAACAGGAAGACCTGATCGGCGCCGACCGCGTAGGCGCAGATCAGGGAGCCCTCGATCAGCAGGTGGGGATCGCCCTCGATCAGCATGTGATCCTTGAAGGTGGCCGGTTCGCTCTCGTCACCGTTGATCGTGAGGTACACCGGGGTCTTCTTGGCCAGCATCCCCCACTTGCGGCCGGCCTCGAAGCCGGCCCCACCCCGGCCCAGGATGTTGGCGGTGTTGACCGAGGTGTTGATGTCCTCGGGGGACATCGACAGGGCGGCGCGGAGGCCCTCGTAGCCACCGTCGGCCAGGTAGGAGTCGAGCGTCCACGACCGCACCCGACCGAGGCGGCGGGTGACGATGCGAGGCGCGCGGGTGACCGTCACGACCCCCCTCCGTCTCCGGGGCCCTCGATCGGGTCCCTCCGGGGGCGACCGCCGTCGAGGGCGGCGACAGCCGTGGTGGTGCGGGTGGTGGCGAGGTCGGGGGTGGCAGACGGGGTGGCCTTCGTCGTCGACCCGCCCCGGACGGGCTCCTCGCTCGCCGCCCTACGGTCCGCAGCTCCCGTGGGCCCGCCGGCGCCATTGACGCTCGCTCCGCGGGCCGCCAGGCCCGCGGATCGCTCGACGCGCGACAGCGTCCCATGGGGCGGCACCTCGGACGCCAGCCGGCCAGAGCGCAGGTCGTCGACGATCTTGTCGAACCCGGCGGGATCCACGTCGCCGAAGAACCGCCAGTTGACGGTCAGGCATGGGGCGTTGCCACACAGGGCCAGGCACTCGGCGTCCTCGAGGGTGAACATCTTGTCCTCCGTGGTCCCCCCCGGGGCCACCTCCAGGGACTCCTCGATGTGCTCGAGGAGCTCGTAGGCACCCTGGAGCATGCACGCAATGTTCGTGCACACGGCCACCAGGTAGGTGCCGACAGGCTCCAGGTGGAACATGTCGTAGAAGGTGGCCGTACCGGAGACCTCCGCCGGTTCGAGCCCGAGCAGCTCGCCAGCATGAGCCATGCCGTCCCTGGTGAGGTAGCCGTCCTGCTCCTGAACGATGTGCAGGATGGGTATCAGAGCGGAGCGGGGCTGGGGGTAAAGGGCGACCAGGTCGCGCGCCCGCTGCTCGTTACGGGGGTTCAGCCGAGCCACGTCAGCCGATCCTTGCTGAGCGACACGGCGCGGGGCCAAACGGGCCGGTCAGAGAGGGGATAGACACGCGAGCGGGAGCCGGAAGGTCGGCTCGGCGGGTCATCGGTCGATGTCCCCGAGCACCGGGTCGATGGTCGAGACCAGCACGATGACGTCGGCCAGCAGGCTGCCCCTTGCCATCACGGGCATGGACTGGAGGTTGGCGAAGCTGGCGGCGCGGATGTGGGCCCGGTAAGGCCTTGACGAGCCGTCGGAGACCAGATAGCAGCCCATCTCACCCCGGGCCGACTCGATCGGCACGTACGTCTCCCCTACCGGGACCTTGAAGCCCTCGGTGTAGAGCTTGAAGTGGTGGATGAGCGCCTCCATCGATTCGTCGATGCGACCGCGCGGTGGCGGGGTGACCTTCTTGTTCTGGACCCGGTAGTCGCCGCCCGGCATCATCTGGGCGATCTGGGCGATGATCTTGATGGACTCCCGGATCTCGTTGAACCGCACGGAGAATCGGTCCCAGCAGTCGCCCTCGGTGCCGACGATCACGTCGAAGTCGACCTCGTCGTAGGCCAGGTACGGGGTGTCGCGGCGCACGTCCCAGGCCACGCCGGCGGCGCGGAGGAGCGGGCCGGTGACACCGAGGCCGATCGCCGTCTCGGCGTCGAGAGGTCCCACCCCCTGCAGGCGGCGGCCGACGATGGGCTGGCCGGTCAGGAGGTTGTCGTACTCGTCCATCCTCTTGGGGATGGCCTCGCAGATGGCGGCGACATCGTCACGCCACCCGTCGGGCAGCTCAGCCGCCACACCGCCGGGGCGGATGTAGTTGTGGTTCATGCGCAGACCGGTGACCTTCTCGAAGAACGACAGGATCACCTCCCGCTCCCGCCACCCGTAGACGAGCATGTTGATGGCACCGATGTCCGAGCCGGTGGTGGCCAGCCACAGGAAATGGGAGCTGATGCGGTTGAGCTCGCACATGAGCATCCGGATCCACGTGGCCCGGGCGGGGACCTCCACGCCCAGGAGCTTCTCCACACTCAGGGCGAAGGCCAGCTCGTTGAAGAACGGTGACAGGTAATCCATCCGGGTGACGTTGGTGCCGCCCTGGTGGTACATCAGCTCCTCGGCGGTCTTCTCCATCCCGGTGTGGAGATAGCCGACGACCGGCTTGGAACGGACGATGGTCTCACCATCGAGCTCCAGCATGATCCGCAGGACCCCATGGGTCGACGGATGCGACGGCCCCAGGTTGAGGATCATGGTCTCCTCGTCGGGTACGTCGATGTCGAGGTCGGCGGGATCGACCCCGGCACCCTCGGGCAGGCGGAGGACCCCTCCCTCGCGCCGGAGCTCAGCGGCCTGGGTCCGGGCCCGGGTCATCATCTCCTGGGCACCCTCGGATGTCTTCTTTCGCAACAGGGTGGTCAGCTCGGCCTGCCCCGGCGCGGTGCGACCCAACAGCTTGTCGACCATGGT
>JALYVP010000028.1 GCA_030853185.1 Actinomycetota bacterium
TCGCTGAACACCTCCCGGGCACTGGCCGCCAGAGCCGGCAAGCGGTCACGGGCGACGGTCAAGGAGCGCCAGAACGCCTCGGCGAACGGTCCCGCCGGCGCTAGGTCGTCGACCGGCGGGACGGGCGGGGCCGGCGGCGCGGCGCCGGGGGCCAGGTCGAAGAGCACCGCCGCCAGGCGCAGGGCGCCGACCCCGTCGGTGCACACATGGTGGAGGCGAATGACCAGGGCGGCGCCGCCTCCACCGTCGATGTCTTCCACGAGGAGCATCTGCCAGGGGGGCCGAGCCCGGTCGAAGCCCTCAGTGGCCAGCGGCTCGACCAGGCGCAGCACACCGTCGAGCCCGTCGGCGGATGGGGCGCGGACGACCCGGACGTGCCAGGCCGGGTCGAAGTCGTCGTCGGGCACCCACCGAGGCTTGGAGAAGGCGACCGGACCGGCCTCGATGCGCTGGGCCAGGCGCGGCAGGTGGGCGGTCAGCACCTCGGCCCGGGCCCGCAGGTGGTCGATCCCCGGTGAGGAGTCCAGCATCGTCACCACCGTGATGGCGGCCCGCAGGCGTGGATCGCTCCCCTCCAGTCGCCACAGAAGAGCCTCGAGGTCGCTCAGCAGGTCTGGTGCCCTCACAGACGGTGTGGTCGGCAGAGCCTCAGACGTCGATCAGGCCGAGAACGAGGTCGAACGCCTGTCCCACGGTGACCAGCTGGTCAGGATCGACATCGGGGACCTTGATGGAGAAAGCGTCGTTGAGGGCCAGGGTGATCTCCACCACCGCCAGGCTGTCGGCGTCGAGGTCCTCGCGCCACCGAGCCTCGGGCTTGACCTCACCCGCCTCGATGTCGAGGACCTCGGCCACGCAACCTTGGAACGTCGAAAATACCTCGTCCCGATCCACTACGGCGACTCTCCGTGCTCTGTCTGCTTGCGGACCCCATTGGTCCGCCGGCTCGTAGGCCCAGACCGTACTCGTTCGCCGGAGGGCGTCGGGGGCCGAGCGGCTTTGTAGGGTGACGCCCATGTCAGGACTCCTCGAGGGCAAGCGCATCGTCGTCACCGGCGTGCTCACCGACGACTCACTCGCCTATGCCGTCGCCGATCTGGCTCAGCAGCAGGGAGCGGAAATCGTGCTGACCAGCGCCGGGCGGGCCCTGTCCCTCACCCGCCGGGTGGCCCGTCACCTTCCCTCTCCCCCCGATGTGCTCGAGCTCGACGTGACCGTCGGCGACCATGTCACCGCCGTGGCCGAGGACCTCACCGGCCGTTGGGGCGCCGTCGACGGCATCCTTCACTCCATCGCCTTCGCCCCGCCGACCTGTCTTGGCGGCGGGTTCCTCGACGCCCCCTGGGAGGACGTGAAGGTGGCGCTGGAGGTATCGGCCTTCTCGCTCAAGGCTCTCACCGTCGGCCTCCTTCCGCTCCTGCGCGCCGCCGGAGGGGGGTCGGTGGTCGGCCTCGACTTCGACAACCGGGTGGCCTGGCCCGGCTACGACTGGATGGGGGTGTCCAAGGCCGCCCTGGAGGCCACGTCGCGCTACCTCGCCCGCGACCTCGGCGCCGACGGCATCCGGGTCAACCTGGTGGCGGCCGGTCCGGTGAAGACCATGGCGGCCCGCAGCATCCCGGGGTTCTCGCTGTTCGAGGACGTGTGGGACGACCGGGCCCCCCTCGGTTGGAGCGTCACCGACCCCAGACCGGTGGCTCAGGCCTGCGTCGCCCTGCTGTCGGACTGGTTCCCGAAGACGACCGGCGAGATGGTCCACGTGGACGGTGGGTACCACGCCATGGGGGTTTGACGTGAGTGACCCTGTCTCGACGAAGCAGGAGCGGGTCGTCCTGGTCACCGGGGGCAACCGGGGCATCGGTCTGGCCATTGCCCAAGCCTTCCAAGCCAACGGGGATCGAGTGGCCGTCACCCACCGCAGCACACCGGTCGAGGGTTTCCTGTCGGTGCCGTGCGACGTGACCTCCTCCGAGGCCGTCGATGCCGCCTTCGACCAGGTGGAGGCCGAGCTGGGCGCCGTCGAGGTCCTGGTGTCCAACGCCGGCGCCAACAATGACAGGCTGTTGTTGCAGATGGACGAGGACGCCTTCGCCGGGGTCGTCGACACCAACCTGACCGGCGCCTTCCGGGTCGTGCGCCGGGCCGCCCCCAAGATGCTGCGGGCCCGTACGGGCAGGATCATCCTGATCTCGTCGGTGGTGGCCATGACCGGATCCGCCGGCCAGAGCAACTACGCGGCGTCGAAGGCGGGGATGATCGGCTTCGCCCGTTCCCTGGCCCGGGAGATCGCCCGGCGCAACGTCACCGTCAATGTTGTCGCCCCCGGCTTCGTGAGCACCGACATGACCACCGCCCTGTCCGAGGACCGCCAGGCCGACATCGTCGCCGCCGTGCCCCTGGCCCGCATGGCCGCCCCCGAGGAGATCGCTGCCACCGTGCGGTTCTTGGCCTCCGACGACGCCGCTTACATCACCGGGGCCCTGATCCCCGTCGACGGCGGGCTGGGGATGGGGCATTGAGCTCCACGCCTGACAGTCCGCTTCCCCGCCCCGAGGATCTCCTGGCCCACCGACCGCCGTTCCTCTTCGTCGACGAGGTCACCGCCCTGGTGCCCGCCCAGTCGGCCAGCGGTCGGTGGCGCCTGACCGGCGACGAGGCCTTCTTCGCCGGCCACTTCCCGGGGCGGCCCACCCTCCCGGGGGTGCTGATGGTTGAGGCCATGGCCCAGCTGGGCGGCATCGCCGTGCTGGCCGACGAGCGCTACGCCGGGCGGTTGCCGCTGTTCGGGGGCATAGACAGGGCCCGCTTCCGCCGCCAGGTGGTGCCGGGTGACACCCTGAACCTGGATGTGGAGCTCGACCAGCTGGGATCCAGCGCCGGGAAGGGCCACGGCACGGCCAGCGTGGACGGCAAGGTCGTCGCCCAGGCCTCGTTGCTGTTCGTCATCGCTCGCATGTGACCACGATCACCGGGCGGCCCTGAACACCAGCGTGGCATTGTGCCCCCCGAAGCCGAAGCTGTTGGTCATGGCCACGTCGATGACGCTGGCCCTAGCCTCGTTGGGCACGTAGTCGAGATCGCAGGTCGGGTCGGGTGTGTCGTAGTTGACGGTCGGTGGGAGGATCCCGGTCAGCAGAGCCTGGATGCAGGCCAGCGACTCGATGGCGCCGGCCGCTCCCAGAGTGTGGCCGGTCATGGATTTTGTTGATGACAATGGCGGAGCGTCGGGGCCGAAGAGTCGGCGGACCGCCAACGACTCGGTGCGGTCATTGGGTGGGGTCGACGTGCCGTGGGCGTTGATGTAGCCGACTTGGGCGGGGGTGATGCCGGCGTCCTCACAGGCGGCCAGCATGGCCCGCATGGCGCCCGTGCCCTCCGGGTGGGGGGCGGTCATGTGGAACGCGTCCGAGGTGGCCCCGTAGCCGACCAGCTCGGCCAGGACCGGCGCCCCCCGGCGGAGAGCGGACTCGCGCTCCTCGAGGATGAGCGTGGCCGCCCCCTCCCCCACCACGAAACCGTCCCGGTCGGCGTCGAAGGGCCGTGACGCCCGCTCCGGATCGTCGTTGTGGCTGGCCGACAGCGCCTTCATGGCCGAGAAGCCGGCCACACCGACCCGGTTGACCGGGGCCTCGGAACCGCCGCAGACCATGGCGTCGGCCCGGCCCAGGCGGATCAGGTCGAAGGCCTCCCCGATGGCCTGGGTGGCGGCCGCACAGGCGGTGACCGTGCAGGAGTTGTAGCCGTGGATCTTCCACTCCATGGCGATCTGTCCGGCGGCCATGTTCGGGATCATCATCGGGCAGGTGTACGGGTTGACCCACTCCGGTCCCCGGCTGTTGAGGACGCCGACACCGTCCTCGAGGGTGCGCAGCCCGCCGATGCCGGTGCCGTACACCACCCCGACCCGCCACGGGTCGGCGGCGATGTCGAGCTTGGAGGCCTCGATCGCCTCCCGGGTGGCCACCAGGGCGAACTGCGCGAAGCGATCGAGGTGCCGGGCCCGCCGACCCCCGAAGATGGCCGCCGAATCGAACTCCTTGACCTCGGCGGCGATGCGGACAGGGAACTCCGCCGGATCGAACAGGCTGATGGCGGCCACCCCGGATCGCCCGGCGACCATCGCCTCCCAGGTGCGTTCGGTGTCGTTGCCGAGAGCGGTGACGGCGCCCATGCCGGTCACCACCACCCGTCGGCGTTCGGTTGAGACCATCACCGCATCCTAGATTCTCGCTCTCGCCGCCCCGGTGTCTCCCCCCGGCGGTGTGACATTGCTAGACATCTGAGGGTGCCGGGCACCCCCTCCGCTGCCGTCCGGGCAGCCCTGCCCGAAACCGCCGGCTACCGCCTGAAGCGGCGACTGCTTGGCAAACCGCTCGTCACCGAGCAGCTGTCCGGCGAGCGATTGGGCCGGCCCACCGCCCTCGGGGTGTTGGCGCCAGACTGCATCTCCTCCACGGCATATGGCACCGAGGAGATGCTCACGATCCTGGTGCCCGCCGCCGGCCTGGCGGCATTCTCGCTGGTCCTGCCTGTCACCATCGCCATCCTGGTCGTGTTGTTCTTCGTCACCCTTTCCTATCGCGAAGTCGTGATGACCTACACCAAGGCGGGCGGCTCCTACGTGGTGGCCCGAGACAACTTCGGGCTGCCCGTCGCCCAGATCTCTGCTGTGGCGCTCCTGATCGACTACACGGTGACCGTCGCCGTGCAGTCGGCGGCAGGCACCAACGCCCTGACCTCGGCCATCCCTGCCCTCAGCTCCCTTCAGCTGCCGATCACGATCGGCGTGGTGGTCATCCTGGTCTTCGCCAATCTGCGCGGCCTTCGTGAGGCGGGACGGGTGTTCGCCGTGCCCACCTACCTGTTCATCTTCACCATCGGCACCGTTGTCGTCGTCGGTCTGGTGCGCGACCTCATCAGCGGCCTCCCCATGGTCCATGCCGGGGCGGGAGCGCTCACGCAGGCCCATCCCCACCCTGACACCGGGTTGCTCATGGGAATCTCGGTCTTCTACCTCCTCAAGGCATTCGCCAATGGCGGGTCGTCCCTTACCGGCCTGGAGGCCATCTCCAACGGCGTCGGAGCCTTCAAGCCGCCCGAGGGAGCCCACGCCCGACGGGTGCTGGTGGTCATGGCCGCCACACTCGGATCGCTCGTCCTGGGGGTGTCGATCCTGGCCCACATCACCCACGCCACCCCATACGCCAGTGGCACACCAACCGTGTTGTCCCAGGAGGTCAAAGCCGTCTTCGGCAGCTCGACCGGTGGGACGCTCGTCTACTACCTGGTCCAAGCCGTCACCTTGCTCATCCTCTACACCGGGGCCAACACCAGCTTCAACGGCTTCCCGTTCCTGGCCAGCTTCGTGGCCGAGGACCGGTTCCTGCCCTTCAAGCTGACCAAACGGGGGCACCGCCTGGTGTTCTCCAACGGCATCCTGGTCCTCGCCGTCGTGTCCATCGCCCTGCTGCTGGTCACCCGGGCCAAGGTCGACGCCCTGGTGGCGGTGTACGCCATCGGGGTCTTCACCGGGTTCACCATGGCCGGCCTGGGCATGGCCAGGCACCACTACACCCACCGGGAGGGTGCCTGGCGGCGCAAGATCGGGCTCAACGCCTTCGCCGGGTTCCTGTCGTTCGCCGTGGTCCTCATCTTCGCCGTCACCAAGTTCACCGAGGGGGCCTGGGTCGTGGTGATCCTGTTCCCTCTCCTGTGGTTCGCCCTCATCCGGCTCAACCGCCGGTACCGGGAGGAGGCGTCGGTGTTGGGCGAGACCGCAGCCGAGGCCGCCGCCGAGGCCAAACCGCTGCGCCGCCAGGTCGCGCTGATCCTCGTCGACCGCCTCGATCTGGCGACGGCGCGGGCCATCCAGTACGCCCGGACGTTCAATGTCGACGAGCTGCGTGCCGTCCACTTCGTGATCGACACCGCCCGGGCCAAGGCGCTGGAGGCCCGCTGGGTGCGCCTCGGCCTGTCCCGCCTGCCGCTCCAGCAGGTCGAGTGCCCGGATCGCCGGGTGGTGCGGGCCTGCCTGGAGATGGCCGACGCCGAGGCGGCCGACGGCGAGACCGAGGTCAACGTCCTGCTGCCCCGCCGGTCCTACAAGCGGGGTTGGAGCCGGTTCCTCCACAACTCCAACGGTGAGCGCATCGCCGCCACCCTCAGCCGCGTCCCTCATGTCAACGCCACGATCGTGCCGTTCGACGTCGATGCCGAGCTGGCCGACCGCCGGCGAGGTGATCACCAGCCGGTGATCCCGGCCCGCGCCGATGAGGACACCGAGGTCGACGATGAGGAAGCCCAGATCGACGAGGGCTACTTCCAGCCGGTGGCGGGATGCTCGGCGATCGCGTCGCTGGAGAACCGGCAACGGGCCCGGGTGGCGGGACGGATCCGGTCGGTGACCGTGCAGCCGTGGGGCAGCGTCCCGACCCTCGAGTGCGACCTGACCGACGACCACCGGAGCCTGACCGTGGCCTTCCTGGGGCGCCGCCAGGTGCCCGGGGTCGAACCGGGCAGCCGGGTCGTCGTCGACGGCACGGTGGGCATGCGCAGGGGCAGGCTGATGATGATCAACCCCGACTACGAGCTGCTTCCCCCGCCCGACTCCTGAGGGCCGTTCCCCCGCCCGGCGACCAGGGCGGTGACCTTGAGCACGGTGCGCCAGTTTCGCGCCGTTCCCGGGCCGAGCAGGCGCTCCAGCCGGGCGCCCGAGAGGCGGGCGGCCCTGAAACCGTCGGGCAGCCACGCGTACACATGGCGCCCGATCACCCGGACCCGGTCGGGGCCGAGGTCACGGCTCTCCACCTCAGCCACCCGGGCCGGGTCGGGGATGCAAGCCAGGAAGCTGACGTTCAACAAGGCCGGATCGAGCTCGGCGAACGGGTTGGCGTCCACCATGGCCGCCCATTCCTGACCGGTGCGCAACACCAGGCGCGAGTCGACCCCGCACGCCCCGTGCACCGCCTCCTCCAGGCGGGAGGCGAGGACGGCCGGATCGGTCTCCGCGTGGTCGAGCACCACGTTGCCGCTCTGGATGTAGGTGACCACCGACGAGCACCCGGAGTCGGCGTAGGCGGCCCGGAGCATCGCCATGGGCACCTGGTTGTGGCCGCCGACGTTGATGCCCCGCAGCAGCGCCACCCAGGTCTGAGCCACGGCTCCATCATGGCTCACACCGGTCCATCCAACCGAGGTAGGCACGGGGGTGTGGAAAGCTGATTCTCGTGCCTGTCGGCGTTCCCCTGCGCCGCCAGCGCAACGACCCACGCCAGTACGACGATCTCGCCGGCGAATGGTGGGATCCTCGTGGCGCCTTCGCCATGTTGCACTGGATCGCGGAGGCCCGCGCCGTCCTGGTCCCCCCCGCCTCCCGAACCGGCGCCGTGCTGGTCGATCTGGGCTGTGGGGCCGGGCTCCTCGCCCCCCACGTCGCCTCCATGGGCTACCGCCATGTCGGCGTCGACCTGACCGCCAGTGCCCTGGCCCAGGCCCGGGAACACGGTGTCACCGCCGTGCGGGGCAGCGTGGTGGCCGTACCCGTGGCCGACGGTGCCGCTGACGTCGTGTGCGCCGGCGAGATCCTCGAGCACGTGACCGACCTGGCCGCCACCGTGGCCGAGGCGTGCCGGGTGTTGCGCCCCGGCGGGACGCTGGTCATCGACACCATCGCCGCCACCCGCCTGGCCGCGCTGATCGTGGTGACCCTGGCCGAACGGGTTCCCGGCGCCGCCCCTCCCGGTCTGCACGACCCGGCCCTGTTCGTCGACCGAGAGGCGCTGACGGCCCACTGCGCCCACCATGGCGTCCGCCTCCGGCTCCGGGGCTTGCGGCCATCGGTCACCGCCGCCCTGGCCTGGAAGACCGGGCGCCGCCCGGGGGGGCGCATGCTCCCCACCTGGTCCACGGCGGTGCTGTTCCAGGGTCATGGCATCAAGGAAGGCCGGTGAGCGGCCCCACCCGGGCCGTGATCACCGGGGCCGGCCAGGCGTGCCCACCGTCGCGCAGCCAGGAGGAGCTGTGGGAGAGCTTCTTCGGGCAGCACTTCGCCAACGGGAAGCAGGACCGGTGGTTCAAGCGAGCGTTCTTCTCCACGGGCGTGCGCCATCGCCACTGCGCCGTTGACCCGACCTCGGAGGACCTGTCGGCGTGGTCCACGGGTCGGCGCATGGCCCGCTACGTCGATGAGGCCGTCCCCCTTGCGGCCCGCGCCGTCGAGGGTGCCCTCGAGGCGGCCGGTGTCGTCGCCGGCGATGTCGGGCTGCTCACCGTGGTCTCCTGCACCGGCTACGCCACTCCGGGGGTGGACATCCGCCTGGCCGCCGACCTGGGGTTCGCCGACTCGGTCCAGCGCCTGCTCATCGGCCACATGGGTTGCTACGGGGCTCTGCCCGGTCTCGGCGCGGTGAGCGACCATGTCGTCGCCCGCGGCCGGCCCGCCGTGCTCCTGTGCGTGGAGCTGGCCAGCTTGCACATCCAACCACCCACCGACGACCTGGAGCAGGTCGTCGCCCATTCGTTGTTCTCCGATGCCGCCGCCGCGGTCGTGATGGAGCCGGGATCGTCGGCGGGGGGTGACGGGTGGGAGGTCGTCGATGTGGTCGCCCGCACCGACGTCAGCACCGCCGCCCTGATGACCTGGGATGTGACGGACCTCGGGTTTCGCATGGGCCTGTCGAGGAAGGTCCCCGACGTCCTGGCCGTGCACGTCGCCCCCCTGGTCGAGGACCTGCTGGTCCGCAACGGCATCGGCGTCGACGACGTCGAGGCGTGGGCCGTCCACCCCGGCGGTCCCCGCATCCTCGACGTCATCGCCGACCGGCTCCACCTGGCCGACGACGCCCTCGCCGCCTCCCACTTGGTGCTGGCCCAGCACGGCAACTGCTCGTCGGCTACCACGCTGCTCGTCCTCGACGAGATCCGACGCCGCCCCCTGCGAGCGGGCAGCCACGTGGTGACCCTGGCCTTCGGTCCCGGTCTCACCCTCTACGGGGTCCTCCTGCGGGTCCGTGGGACCCTCAGGTGAAGGCGCTGTGGCCGGTGATGTCCCGGCCGACGATGAGGGTGTTCATCTCCCTCGTGCCCTCGTAGGAGTACAGCGCCTCGGCGTCGTTGAAGAACCGACCGACGTGGTTGTCGATGAGGATGCCGTTGCCGCCCAGGACCTCCCGGGCCCAGCTCACGACCTCGCGCATGCGGGTGGAGCAGTAGCCCTTGGCCAGGGCGGAATCGGAGTCGGAGAGCCGCCCTCCATCCTGGAGCTGGGCCAGGCGGACAGCCATGCCCAGCGAGGCCGTGACGTTGCCCAGCATGCGGACCAGGAGATCCTGGACCATCTGGAAGCTGGCGATCGGGCGCCCGAACTGGTGACGTTCGCCGGCGTAGGCCAGCGCCAGCTCGTAGGCGGCCATCATCGTCCCAACCGAGGCCCACGCCGCCCCGGCCCGGGTGCGGGCCAGGACGTCACTGATGGCCGAGAAGCTGTCGACGTTGTGCAGGCGGTTGGCTTCGGGGACCCGGCAGCCCGTCAGCGTGATCTCCGCGTTCTGGGTGATGCGCAAGCCCAGCTTGCCCTCCATCTTCTTGACCTCGAAGCCAGGGGTGCCCTGCTCGACAACGAACCCGTGAATGGTGTCGCGGTCGGTGACGCGGGCCCAGATGACCACCAGATCGGCGAATGTGGCGTTGCCGATCCATCGTTTGGCCCCGTCGAGGACCCACTCGTCACCGTCGGGGCGGGCGGTGGTCTCCAGGCCGCCGGCCACGTCGGAGCCACCGTGCGGTTCGGTGAGCCCGAAGGCACCGATCTTGTCGAGCTTGGCCATGGCCGGGAGCCATCGCTGCCGTTGCTGATCGTCACCGCCGACGTCGATGGCACCCATGGCCAGACCGGCCTGGACGCCGATGAAGCTGTTGAGTGAAGGGTCGCAGTGGGCCAGCTCCAGGGCCAGGAAGCCGATGAGCAGGCGACTGGCTGTCGGTCCGGGGGCGCCCTCCCGTTGGATTCCGACGATGTCAAGCTCGGCCAGGCCGGGGATGAGCTCGTGAGGGAACTCGCTGCGCATCCAGTAGTCGTCGACGATCGGCGCCGCCTTGTCCGCCAGGAACGACCGGAGCCGCAGGAGTGTGGCCCGCTCCTCGTCGCTCAGCAGGCTCTGATAGCCGTAGAAGTCTCCGCCTAGCAGGTCGAGGGTGCCGCTCCGATGTTCGATCATGTCCGCTCTCTACCCGACGACGGCCCTCGGCGACCACCGGCCTGCCAAACTGGGGCGTCTTGGCCCCCTTCGCCCCGCTTCGGCCGTGACGGTTCCCCTGGCCGTGTACGGGAGCCTCCGCCGGGGGTTGGCCCTTCCCTACCAGCCCCCCGACCTCGACCGGCTGCTGGGCGACCGGGGGCCGTGCCTCATCGCCGGCCGCCTGGTCGACCTCGGCGCCTACCCGGGCCTGGTGGGCGGTCAGGGCCAGGTCGTGGCCGACTTGTGTGGCCTGCCTGACGAAGCCACCCTGGCCGTCTTCGACGACTATGAGGGCTACGACCCGGACCAGCCAGTGACGTCGCGGTATCTCAGGATCAGGGTCCGGCTCATCGAACCGGGCGTCGATGCGTGGACCTACCTCTACAACCAGGCGTGGACCCCGGAGATGCTCGTCGGATCGGGGGACTGGCACCGCCACGTGATGACCCGGTCGCCCGGGTAGGCGGCGGGCATGGTGCGCGTCGGCATCATCGGGGCCGGCATCATCGGTTTGGCGGTGGCCCGGCGCCTGCTCGAGCTGGCGCCGGACACATCGGTGGTGGTCGTCGACAAGGAGCCCTCCGTGGCCGCCCATCAGACCGGTCACAACAGTGGCGTCGTCCACGCCGGGCTGTACTACGCCCCCGGCTCCCTCAAAGCGGAGCTGTGCCGGCGCGGCCGCACCCAGATCCGGGACTACTGCGCCGAGCGGGGCCTGCCGTACATCGAGTGCGGCAAGCTGGTGATCGCCCGCAACGACGATGAGGTCGCGGGTCTCCGGGAGGTCGAGCGGCGGGCCCGGCTCAACCATGTCCCGGATCTGTCCTGGGTCGACGGCGCTGGCATCGAGCGGATCGAGCCGCATGCGATCGGCGTTGCCGCCCTGCACTCGCCGCACACCGCCATCGTCGACTTCGCGGCGGTGGCGCGCTCGTTCGCCGACGACGTGCGGGCAGCGGGCGGATCGGTCGAGCTGAGCCGGCCGGTCACCGCCATCGGCCGCCGCCGCGACGGCGTCGCCCTGCGGGCTGGAGGCGACGAGCTGATCGTCGACCATCTCGTGGTGTGCGCCGGCCTGCAGTCGGACCGCGTGGCCCGCCTGGCCGGCGACAGCGTCGACCCGATGATCGTGCCCTTCCGCGGTGAGTACCTCCGCCTGGTCGCCTCCCGTACTGCCCTGGTCCAGGGGTTGATCTACCCGGTCCCCGACCCGGCGTACCCGTTCCTGGGCGTGCACTTCACCCGGCGGGTGGACGGCGGCGTCGACATCGGTCCGAACGCGGTGCTGGCGTTGGCCCGGGAGGGGTATCGCCGCGGGCAGGTGAATATCGCCGACGTGTGGGAGATCGTCCGCTCGTGCGGCTTCCGCCGCCTGGCCAGGCACCACTGGCGAACGGGGGCGAGGGAGTTGGCCGGCTCGGTTTCCACCCGGGCGTTTGTCACCTCCGCCCGCAGCTTCGTCCCGGAGCTCTCGACGGCCGACGTCGAGCGGGCGCCCGCGGGGGTGCGCGCTCAGGCGGTCCAACCCGACGGCTCCCTGCTCGACGACTTCCACATCGGCCGGGTGGGTCCCGTCGTCACCGTCCGCAACGCGCCGTCCCCGGCTGCCACCTCGTCCATGGCCATCGCCGACCGCATCGTTGACGAGTGGCTGACGCTCCGCTGAGACCGCAGGCGTTACCTTGAACGTCGTGGATGACACGGAGTGTCAGTCGTCGAGGAGGCAGAGGGCGGACCGATTCGTTGCCGCACGTCCTGATATCAGGGACCGTTCGGTATGAAGCCTGAGAGCCGCGCCGCCCAGGCTCTCGGGTTCGTCGACCCGACGACCCGGGCGGTCGTCCCGCCGATCCAGGTTTCGTCCACGTTCGAGCGCGCCGGCGATGGCGGCTATCCGGCGGGATACGAGTACGCACGGGCCGACAGCCCCGCCTACGAGTTGCCGGAGAAGGTCATCGCCGACCTGGAGGGCGGCTCGAGCGCCATGTTGTTCTCGTCCGGCATGGCCGCCGCCACGTCGGTGTTCTGTGCGCTGGTGCCGGGCGATCACGTCGTCGCACCACAGGTGATGTATTGGGCTCTCCGCAAATGGATCAGCGAGTTCGCACTCTCGTGGGGGATCCAGGTCACCTACGTTGACGCCGGCGACCTCGATGCGCTCAACGCGGCAGTACGGCCCGGTCGAACCCGAGTCGTGTGGGTCGAAACCCCGTCGAACCCGACCTGGGTGATCACGGACCTCGCCGGCGCATCGGTGATCGCCCATGAAGCGGGGGCGCGCCTCGTCGCTGACAGCACGGTGTCCACCCCGGTCCACACCCGCCCCATCGAGCACGGCGCCGACCTCGTGGTGCATTCAGCGACCAAGTACCTCAACGGTCACGGTGACGTTCTCGCCGGTGTGGTGGTAGCCGCCGTCGACGACCCGTTCGTGCATCGGGTCCGGTCATGGCGGCGCAGCGCCGGTGCGGTCCCGGGTGGATTCGACGCCTGGCTCCTCTTGCGAGGGATGCGCACCTTGTTCCCCCGGGTGCGGCAGAGCTCGGCCACGGCGCTGCGGATCGCAGAGCGCTTCGAGCACGACCCCCGCATCGACGTCGTGTCGTACCCCGGGCTTGCCAGCCACCCGGGCCACGACATCGCGCGCCGGCAGATGAACGACGGCTTCGGTGGCATGCTCTCGATGCGCGTCCGAGGCGGCGAAGCCGCAGCCGTCGCCACCGCCGGCCGGCTGGAGGCATTCTTGCGGGCGACGTCCCTGGGCGGCACGGAGAGCCTGGTCGAGCACCGGGCGTCCGCGGAGGGGCCCTCCACACCGGTACCCGCAGATCTGCTTCGCTTCTCCATCGGACTCGAAGCTCCCGAGGACCTGATCGCCGACCTGGACCGGGCCCTCGATCACGGAATCGTGGGCGACCCTTCGCCGGTGCCACCCGCAGACGCCTTCAGCGCCCTCCGTCGAACCGTGATCGCCAGGGGAGGGGACCTCGAGGTCCGTGACGGCCGGATGGTGGCCGTCGGCTCCCCCGGCGCCATCGAACCGATCAGGGGCGACCTCGACCTGGAAAGGAGCCCGGCGACCACCGCAGCCGCAATCATCGACGACGTCCTCAACCCGATGGTCGCCACCCACGGCGGGCACATCGACCTGGTGAGCGATTCCGGAGGGGTCATCCGGATCCGCCTCAGCGGCGGTTGCCAGGGGTGCGCCCTCGCCCAGGTGACCGTCCGCCAAGGAATCGAGGCCGTGCTTCGGCGCCAGGTTGCGGGCGTCGTCGCCGTGGTCGACGAGACGGACCACGGTGCTGGGCACGCCCCCCATTTCCCCGCTACGAAGCGGTGACCTCGACCTCGATCTCTGCCCACGCGCTGCGCAACACCGCCTCCGCCTCATCCGCCGTCTCCGCCCGGGCGAACACGAAGCCGATATAGCGGTCCCCGGCAGGCAGCGCAACCACCTCCTCGCCAGCGCCAACCGTGATCACCACGTCGGTCACGCCTTCCACGGCTTGGGCGGCGTCGATCCCCCGCACAGCCTCGACCTTTCCGGTCTCATCCACCGGGAGCATGAGCACACCAGTCGCGGCCGCACGCCACGGCGGGGCGGGCAACGAGAGCCCGAGGGCGTGGCGGACGACGACCTCCTCGAGGCTCACCCCGCCAGGGACCAAGGCCCGGCCGCAGAGCCCCCCGATCGTTCGGGCGGCAAGCTCCAGGAACCACACCTCGCCTCCCTTGACCTTGCACTCCACATGCACCGGCCCCTCTGCCACCCCCACTGCCGCCACCGCCCGCCCCACGACCTCGATCACCCGGTCCAGGGCGTCCGGCGCCAGCCGGGCGGGGCTCACCAACAGGGTTTCGGGAAACGTCGGCCCCTGCGGGCTGTCCGGCTTGTCGAAGACCGCCACCACGTCCAGTCGGCCGCCCCGCACCAGGCCCTCGACCGCCACCTCGATCCCCGGCACGAACGCCTCGACCAACAACGACGAGCCGGGCCCGACGATGGCGCCGACGGTGCGAACCGCCTCCCCGAGCTCGGCGGGCGAATCGACCCGAAGAACGCCCTGGCTCGCCGAGCGATCCAGCGGCTTCACGATCGCAGGGAACGCCGACCACGTCGTCGGCGCCGCCGGGCCGTCGAGCAGCGCGAAGCTCGGTTGGAGCACTCCTGCAGCTTCGACCGCCTGACGTTGCCGGTATTTGTCCCCGGCTGCCACCAAGGCGTCGGCAGCGTTGGCGGGTAGCCCGAGCATTCGGGCCGTCTCGGCGGCCACAACTATTGCAGAGCCGTCCGTACCGACAACACCGTCAACGGCTCCAACCAGATCGGCCAACCGCTCGCCAGCAGCCACCGGATCATCGAACGAGACCGGGATGAACGAGCCGGGGATGGCCGAGACTGCGTCGCTGGCAACCGTGACCTCACAGCCCATGGCCAGGGCCGCGTCGAGGAAGTCCCCAACCCGATACGAGCGTGACGGTGCAACCAGCAACAGCCTCACACCGCAGTCTGTCGCCCCGACGGCCAAACATGGGGCCTCCGGGTAAAGCCACCTCGAAGCCGGTGTGACGGGGGATACTGTCCTCGTGCACATCGCGGCCAAGGTTGACCACGGCCTGCGTGCTCTCCTCGAGGAACATGCCTAGGTACCGGGCCAAACACGTCAGGGGTGACCATGAGCGACTCCTCCACCCAGGGAATCACAGGACCGCTGAGTGCCGACCCCCTGCTCGTGTGCTCGGCGTCATTGCGACACCGAGCATCGGCTGCGAGCTGATGCGCGACGGCCGCTGGTCGTCTGACGCCCGATCTATGGAGACACGATGAGCATGGCCACGAGGAAGGACACGCATCCGCCGGCGCTGCACATGGCCGACAGCCATGATTTGATCCGCGTGCAGGGCGCGCGCGAGAACAACCTCAAAGACGTCAGCGTCGAGCTCCCGAAGCGCCGGCTTACGGTGTTCACCGGCGTCTCCGGCTCGGGCAAGAGCTCTCTGGTGTTCGCCACGATCGCCGCGGAGTCGCAGCGGATGATCAACGAGACGTACAGCGCCTTCGTCCAGGGCTTCATGCCGACGCTGGCGCGGCCCGAGGTCGACGTACTCGAAGGGCTGACGACCGCCATCATCGTCGACCAGCAGCGGATGGGTGCCGACGCCCGCTCCACGGTCGGCACCGCCACCGACGCCAATGCGCTGCTGCGCATCCTCTTCAGCCGACTCGGGAAGCCGCACATCGGCTCGCCCAACGCGTTCTCCTTCAACGTCCCCTCGGTCCGAGCGAGCGGTGCGATCACGATCGAACGCGGTGCCGGCAAGACCGTGAGAAAGACCTTCACCCGCGCCGGCGGCATGTGTCCGAGCTGCGAGGGCCGGGGCTCGGTCACCGACTTCGACCTGTCTCAGCTGTACGACGAAGATAGGTCGCTCAACGAGGGTGCGCTCACGATCCCCGGCTACAGCATCGACGGCTGGTACGGCCGCATCTTCAGCGGCTGCGGCTTCCTCGACCCGGACAAGCCGATCCGGAAGTACACCAAGACCGAGCTCCACGACCTGCTCCACAAGGAGCCGACCAAGATCAAGGTCGACAACATCAACCTGACGTACGAGGGTCTGATCCCGAGGATCCAGAAGTCGTTCCTGTCCAAGGACATCGACGCGCTGCAGCCGCATGTCCGCGCCTTCGTGGGGCGGGCGGTGACGTTCACCGCCTGCCCCGAGTGCGGTGGCACCCGGCTCAGCGAGCCGGCTCGGTCATCGAAGATCAAGGGGATCAGCATCGCCGACGCGTGTGCGATGCAGATCAGCGACCTCGCCGGGTGGGTTCGGGGTCTGAACGAACCGTCGGTGGCGCCCCTGGTGGCGTCGCTGAGGGAGGCCCTCGACTCGTTCGTCGAGATCGGACTCGGCTACCTCAGCCTCGACCGCTCGTCGGGCACGCTGTCGGGCGGCGAGGCGCAGCGTGTCAAGATGATCCGCCACCTCGGCTCCTCGCTCACCGACGTCACCTACGTCTTCGACGAGCCCGCCACGGGCCTGCACCCCCATGACATCCAGAGGATGAACGACCTGCTGCTGCGGCTGCGGGACAAGGGCAACACGCTGCTCGTCGTGGAGCACAAACCGTGGTCGGCGATCGCTATAGCCGACCACGTCGTCGACCTCGGCCCGCGCGCTGGCACCGAAGGCGGCGAGGTGGTGTTCGAGGGCACCGTCGAGGGGCTACGCGCCAGTGGCACGCTCACCGGGCGGCACCTGGACGACCGCGCCTCCCTGAAGCCGTCGGTGCGCACGCCCTCGGGGGTGCTGGAGGTGCGCGGCGCCAGCACCCACAACCTGCAGCACGTCGATGTCGACATCCCGCTCGGCGTGCTGGTCGTCGTCACCGGGGTCGCCGGGTCGGGAAAGAGCTCACTGATCCATGGCTCGGTATCCGGGCGGGACGGAGTGGTCTCGGTCGACCAGGGCGCGATCCGCGGTTCGCGACGGAGCAACCCGGCGACCTACACCGGCCTGCTCGACTCGATCCGCAAGGCCTTCGCCAGGGCCAACGGCGTGAAGCCGGCGCTGTTCAGCGCCAACTCCGCGGGCGCCTGCCCCAACTGCAACGGCGCCGGCGTCATCTACACCGACCTGGCGATGATGGCCGGCGTCGCCACCACCTGCGAGGAGTGCGAGGGGAAGCGGTTTCAGGCATCGGTGCTTGACCACCACCTCGGCGGCCGCGACATCAGCGAGGTGCTCGCGATGTCGGTGACCGAGGCCGCAGACTTCTTCGGCGCCGGCGAGGCGCGCACGCCGGCCGCCCACGCCATCCTCGACCGGCTCGCCGACGTCGGGCTCGGCTACCTCGGCCTCGGCCAACCGCTCACCACGCTGTCCGGCGGCGAGCGGCAGCGGCTCAAGCTGGCCACCCGCATGGCCGAGAAGGGCGACACCTACGTCCTCGACGAGCCGACCACCGGCCTCCACCTCGCCGACATCGAGCAGCTGCTCGGCTTGCTCGACCGGCTCGTCGACTCCGGCAAGTCGGTCATCGTCATCGAGCACCACCAGGCGGTCATGGCGCACGCCGACTGGATCATCGACCTCGGCCCCGGCGCCGGCCACGACGGCGGCCGGATCGTCTTCGAGGCCACACCCGCCGACCTCGTCGCCGCCCGCTCCACCCTCACCGGCAAGCACCTCGCGGCCTACGTCGGCACCTGACCGGGCCTTTGCGGACATCGGGCGGCTCTACCGGGTCAACACTGGTCAGCGTTCGTTCAGCGCAGTGGTTTGGGCGGGGGCGAGGACAGCTCGCCGATGAACTCGGCGGCGTCGCGGTGCCGGGCCTCGACCATGTGGGCGTACACCCTCAGCGTGGTCGTGGCATCGTCATGGCCTGACCGTCCGGCCATGGTGCCGACGTCCCGGCCGGATGCGACCGGAACCGAGGCGCTGAAATGCCGCAGGTGTGGAGGGAGACGCCGGACACCCGCTCCTTGGCCCACAGCCGACTGAAGGCTTGCCCGGGGCTGTCGGGCTTCGTGGGCGTCTCGCCGGTGGGGTCGAAGGTGAACACGTGGCCGTCGGGATCGAAGGCGACGCAAGCCTCCCCTGCCCGCTGCCCGGCCGCATCGAGGTGCCGTCCCAGGACCTGGACGGAGAACTCGTCGAGAGCGATCTGGCGTTGGGCTTGGGTCTTGGTGGGGCCCACCACCCAGCCGGGACCGTCGGCGTGCTTGATCGCACGACGGATGTGGAGGTTGCCGTGATCCAGGTCGACGTCGCTCCAGCGGATGACGAGCAGCTCTCCTCGGCGTGCCCCGGTGGTCGCAGCCGCGATGGCGGCGGCCAGGATCGGCTGCCCCCGATCCTCGACGCCGGCGATTTCGTCGAGGCGATGTGGTTCAGCCAGCGATCGAGGAACTCCGCCAGGGTCGAGGTGTCCAAAGCGACGACGCCCTGGCCCAGATCCCGGACGAGGTCGGCCAGGGCCGAGTCGCCCTTCTTCTCGGTCCCCCGGAAGGTTCTGGTCGCCTGGCGGGGGTTTCCGGTGACAGGATCGGTACCTATGAACACCCGAAGCCGCCACACCCCCAGAGATCGACCAGCCAGGGACGAAATTCCCTGGTCAGAACCCAAGCCCCCGTAGCTCAGAGGACAGAGCGTCGGTTTCCTAATGAGAAACCGGCCGTCGAGGCAGAAGGCTTCAGACGGAAAAGGCCTGCTCAGGTGGGGTGGGACTTGGGTGCTGGTGGATGCAGAACGACCAAAATCGGCCACGTTCTAGTCCAGGACTAGTCCAAGAATCCGAATCTCGGGTCGTGTCCGAGGTCCGACCGGTACGCTGATGATGTGTCAATCTCCGTCGAGGACCTCCGTGCCATCGCCGCACGTGTGCGCGCCGAGGCGGCAGCGGCCGGCGAGCTGACGCTGACCGGTCCGGGCCATTGGGACCTCCCCGAGTCGGTCCGCGAAGCGATCCTCGAAGACCTCGCTTCCGGTGCCTACGAGAAGGCCGCCCGGGCCGCCACGGCCGGCGATCCCGACATGGCTCAGGACTGAGCAACTCCAACCTTGATCGTCATTGACGACCGCCTCCTACTGGGGGTCGTGGCGGAGTCGAGCTCCCCGATAGTCCGGCCGTACCTGGATGCTCTCGAGCAGGGCCAGCTCTTCACCACCGGCTCCTGGTACGGGCGGCTGGCCCGCGCTCTGGGCGATCCAGGTCAGGGCGCGCTCTCGCGCACCTGGATGGGGATGGGGGAAACGGAGCAGCGGCGGGCATCGGTGGCCATGGACCGTCTTCCACCCCGTCTCGGGCTTCTGAGCCTCCGCCGCCTTGTCCCGGTCATGGTTGCGCTTCCGGGTCGTTGGAACCTCTTGACCGCCGAAGCGGTGGCCACGGCGATCGTGGTCGAGGCAACCATCGCCGTCACGACCGAGTCCGACCTCCTCGCGCGGGCGGCTGCGACAGCGGGAATCGAGGTCGACATCGTCGGTCCGGCTCGATAGCCAGTTTCGCGGTTTCGCATGGATCTGGAGACCTGCGCATCCAGAACGCCGAATATTTGCGGGTCAGAGTTCGAGTCGTGGGCGTCAGATCGGGGTGTTCGGGGTGGCCGCCGGCAGTCTCCAGCGACGACCCGGCTGCCGGCGCCGGTTCCGTGAGACCCTGGAGGAGGTGAAGGCGGCACCGCTCACCTGGTCCCAGCGTTACAAGCGCAACGTCGCGCGGCTGAAGAGCGGGGACTTGGC
>JALYVP010000222.1 GCA_030853185.1 Actinomycetota bacterium
CTGGTGAACATAGCGTCCGGCTCGACCTGACCAAGGCCGTAAGGGCCGGCCCGAACGAAAAAGTCATCCTTACCAAGGCCCGGTTGGCTCGGAACCCCGCCCAGAACCCACAGGGCCGGGCAGGACGAGCAGAGCCGGTGCCTGGCCCAGTCGAGACAACAGAGGTGTGGGCGATACCAGGACAACCAGGAGTCCCTGGGCCAGACCTGCGGCCGACGCCTCCCCTCGAGCCGGCGTTCTGGGCACCGTGCTGTCCTTGAGTACCCTCGACAGGGCGCTCGCAGAGCCGACCTTGCAGAGCGAACCCTCGCGACGTGGTGGGAGTAGACCGGGTGTGGTGAAGCGTGGTGGCATAGCGTGGCTGCTTGTGCTCGCCGTCGTCCTGGGCGCGTGCGGAGCCAGCAGCCGGGTTCGGACCAGCAACGGACCGCTCGTCACGTCACGCACTACAGCCATCACGGGGCAAAACCCGGCAATCTTTGCGGCGGTCGGACAGTCGTCTGTCCTTCAGATCCGCGCCGTCTCGACCGGGGCCCTGGTGCGCAACCTGGCATCACAAGTTGGAAACGTCGCCCTCAGCCCCAACGGCTCGGCCGTCTACTACCAGGGCGACACCGCCCGTCCACCATTCCCTATCTACGGCTTGTCCACCGCAGGCGGTGGTCAGCCAATCGAGATCGGCTCAGGTTCCGCTCCGGCGGTCAGCCCTGACAACTCCGAGGTGGGCTATGCCGCCGCGGACGGCCGCTCGATTGATATCTACGACGTGTCTCGAAAAACGACTCGCCGGATCGAGCTGTCCTCGCTCATCGGCAACGACGCCGACCTTGGCAACACCGGCTCCATTCTCGCCTGGGTGAGCAAGAGCCTCTTGGTAGCCGTACCCCTCCAGGACGCGTCATTCGCGTCCGCTGGCCCCGCCCCGTCTCTGCCAGGCCAGCCCGCCACCTGCTCGGCCGCCTACGCCCTGAAGAAGCAATGTGCCATCGTCATCAACCTCGGTGCCGCCCAAACAGCCCGCCTCGTCATCGTCTCCGCCGCCCATTTCCTTGGCGGCGTCGCCGGCCCAGGGAACATGCCGGGCACGCTTCTTGTAGGCGGCCCGGACGGGACCATCTCTCGCTACGAAGTGAGCCCCACGGCGTTGGCGGCTGAAGGGACCGTGACCGTTCTGGGCAAGGGAGTGATCGTTGAAGCCTTCAGCCCCGACGGACGTGAGGTGCTCTACCTGCAACCGGGCGGACCGACCTCCCCACCGCTCACAGTCGGCCCCGGACCCACCAGCACCAAAACGTCGCCTGAGACAGGCGTCGAGCTGCGAGCGGGCAACATCTCACAGCGCTTCACGCAAACACGGCTCCTCCTGGCCGACGCCTATGTCTCCAACATCTCCTGGTAGACGGCTCAGGCAGGCTCAACCTTCTGACGAAAGCGGCTCTACGCGTTGGGGCGTGGTTGGGGTGACGCGCTGAGCCTGATTCGGTAGGTCCACCAGCGCGGCCAAGGGCCCCGCGAGTCGTGTGCGTCTTCTCAGGTACGCGAGACGGAGGCCCTTGGTGAAGTTCAACGGTAGTGAACCACCCTGGGATCCCCGTAGGCTCCATACCTTGGAAGCGAGGATGGAGCATGATCGACGAACCCTTTTCAGAAGCGGTATCCGCCTGAGCCGAAGGAGCGGGCTGTGCGCATGGTAGGAGAGCTCCGACGCGAAGATGCCGCCGACAGCGGGCCTGGTGGTGCTCATCGTTGGAATGTGTCTGACCACCGGCCACCACGTCTGGCAGGCCCGCCGGGTCCGCCGGGCCATTCGATGGTCGACGGGGTCGATGCACCGACACCGCCTCGATACCTCCGAGGATCGTCGGCGGGAACCGCCACACGTAGGTGAGGCACAGCACCGGGCCAAGCTCGGTCCGGCCATTGGGGGGCCAGGAGGGCCGGGCGGGTGCCGCTGGTTTCCCGAAGCCAGCAGACCAGGCGCCCTCCGCACAGAAACGCCGTAACCCAGACCTGATAGCAGTGCGAAGAGGACAGCAACCGTCTTCAGCAGCGGCGAGCATCTTCGGTGGCATGGCGTTCAGCGGATCCGGGAGGTCGGAAGGTGACTTCTGGTGCTCCGGGCGGCAAGGACGTGACGCCGCAGGAGGACCAGGGACGCGACGCCGGCGCCGGCGATGATCCCAAGGCCGTGTCCGTCCTGCTGAGCGGTCATGGTAACACCCGACGCGCCGACGAGCAGGAGGCACGCCCGGGTCAGGCCGGAGGGGGTCAGTGCACGTCGGGCGTGGAAGAAGGCCACGATCGTCGCGTTGCCGGCGAGGATGGACCACCACACCCCGCCGAGGTCGAGGCCCGTGAGGTAGCTGGCGAAGAAGACGCAGTAAACCTGAGCCGGCCAGTCAGCCCAGGGGCGGCGACCGTGTGGGTCGTGGTGATCATCGGGGTGGTGATTCTTCGCGGCGAGCAGCACGCTGAGCGCGCCGACGAGGGCTGCGACCGCGTCGGAGGAGCCGCCACCGCGGTCCGTCGGGTGCCAGGCGCTGATGGCCACGATGCCTACTACGCCGCCGAGCAGGTAGGTGAGTGTCCATCCGGCTCTGCTCATACGGCGCTCGAGTGCGGCGCCGATGACGGTGACCCCGAGCAGGTTGAATGCCAGTTGTCCCCAACCGTCGGGCTGGACGAACACCGGTGTGATGATCCGCCACCATTGGCCCGCACGGAGCTGTGCCAGGTTTCGGGTCGTTGCCTGCATCAGCGTGGCCCTGGCCAGGGCGGCCAAGCTTGCGGCAAGGGTGCCGGCGGACACGACGCCGGTCAGCCACGCGACCGAGCGGCGAACGGGGGTAGCGACCGGATGGGTCGCGCTCACTGTGGGTGTGCTGCTTGGACGCGGTCGAGCGGCGGGTACAACGCCGAGGTGCGGTTGTAGATCCCCGCCAGGGCGTAGTAAGTGGTGGTGACCGCAATAACCACACCGGCGGTGGCGGCGTAGAGGGCAGTGTCCAGTGCCGGGACCAGGTTGGGCGCCAAGGTGTAGGCGATGACGATCCGTAGTGCGGAGTCGATGAGGGTGCCAATGCCCCACAGCAGGCTGGAGACCCGCCACATGCGCCGGAACGGTGGCGAGCGGTCCCACAGCTCGTCCCAGTGCTCGGGCCACCGGAACTTGCCCTGGAGCAGCGGCCGGGAGAACAGGAAGGCCAACGGCCGGCGGCACCAGATACTGGCGATGAACCACAGTCCGGTGATCCCAGTAAACAGTGCCCCGCGGGCCAGCAGGAACTGGGTGCTGCCGGCCAGCAAGGAGATCGCTACACCGCACGCCATGATGGCTGTGATGTAGGTGGCCGTGCCCTCGAGGTGGCGGTGGCGGATCACCGGAACGGCTGCGATCACCGCTGAGACCACGGCCCCGATCAGCAGCGCGGAGAAGATGTCGACGCTCCCGGCGCGCAGTGCGTAATACACCGCCACCGGCAGCCCGAACTCGACCGCCATCCGGGCCAGCGCCCGGCTCGAGCCAGCGGGGTGCTGAGTCGAGTCAGGCTGACGGGAATCGGCGCCGGGACCTGCGACCCAGATCACGCCAGGCTCCGCTGTGTGCCCAGTTGAAACAGGGTCACCAGCTCGCGGCCGTAGGCCGCGCAGTCCAGATCCGGGATCGACTCCAGCAGGAATGGCAACCCCTCAACGGAGCGCTGCACGGCCGTGGCCACCACTCGCGGGTCGAAGTCGCGGAACTCCCCATCGGCTTGACCTTGACGCAGGATCGCCTCGAGGTGCCCGATGACGGTCTGTTCCGTATCAGCGTCGTAGTGCATGGCGCCGCCGAGAAAGATCTCCAGCAAGGCCTTCATCCGCGCCCGATGGTTCACCGTGAACTCCACCATGCCTTCGATGTAGGCCTGCAGCATTCCGGCGGCACTCGTTTCGGCACCCACCCGCTGCGCCATGTAGTCCGCGATCGAGGCGACCACGTCCTCGGCGACCGCCGTGATCAGCTCGTCCTTGCCCGCGAAGTGGTAGGAGATCAGCCGGGTGCTCGACAGACCCGCACGCTCGGCAATCCGGGAAAACGACGCCTGCCCGTAACCGAGCTCGGCGATCACGTCAATGGTCGCCGTCACGATCTGCGACCGCCGAGCCTTCGCCGTCACCGACCGAGACGAGCGATCCCTAGCCGTTACTGTCATGAGTAAATCTTACCATGCTCAGGTAAGTCTTGCATGACCGATACCGTTCCGGCCAACGATGCTCCTCGCGGCCGTCAGCGTGCTCACCGCGGATCCCGACAGCCCGATGTCGGACATCTCGGGCCGCGCTGGGGTCGGCGTCGGATCGCTGTATCGGCGCTTCTCGAGCAAGGATGCGTTGATATGGCGACTCTGCTCGACACGATGGACCGCATCAAGACCGCCGCCCAGACCGCACTCGAAACAGCCGACGAACGTCGCTGGGAGGCTTTCACCACCTTTCTGCATGATGCCCTCGCCGGCGGCGCTGGATCTCTCCAACCGCTCGCCGGAAGCTTCCCTGCGGGTAGGGAGCTGTGTCTGTCCCCACCGGGTGAACTCGGCGATCCATAAGCTGCTTCAGTGCCTCCAGACCATTGGTGCGGTACGGCTGGACATCACCGCCGAACGACATCAGGAAGCTATTCCGGATGGTCCGGGCCGTAGGGATCGGCGACGAGATCCGAACCATCGCACTCCATCGTCGCTACCTTGAACTTCTCGCCCTGCCTTCTGCGCCCCGGCGAGCACTCCCTGAGCGTGCTCCCCCCGGCGTGGAACGAGATTCACTCGATGTGGGAGTCGTACCTGTTGGGTCGACCTCAGGACGTGATCGGCTCGCGGTGCCGGTCGTACCGGGCGCAGGACCTGGCGCAGGCCATCGGCCCACTCGCCGGCATCAGCGGGGACGTCGGCGTCGAGGCTCGGATCGTGGTGGTGTCTCAGTGTCGGGCATCTCAGTTGCAAGGAACTGAGACACCGGTCACTGCAGGCGGTCGGGCCGCCAAAAGGTCGGTGTATGTGATACGAGTAGCAGGCAGGGCCGGGATCGGGCCCGGCCTTCGGTCGCCGGTGGGTACCTCGTGAGGGGAACTGAGTGGCCGGTGGACGGCAAGTCTTGGGCGCCGCTGGGGCCAGTCCCGCACCGACGGCTGCGGTCACCACGCCGGCCGATCGCCCGCCGCCGCCCACTGTGAAAGTCCCACTAGCACCGGCCCGGGGTGCCTGGGCGTTGGCGTACCTGGAAGCTCATGCCGCCCCGGGTATTCTTCCCTTCTGTCGGCCTGGGCCGTTGCACACAGCCCTTGGCTCCTCGGCCGGCCACACCTGTGTGCCCGGCAAGGTCTCCGCTTGTCCCGACGGTGTCGCCGAGATCAACATCACCGAACCTGGGTGCGCGGCGAACTACGAGAAACGAGGCCTCCAACTCGTGCTGGAACTTCGGGCGGGCCGGCGTCATCGTGCCCGGAGCGGTCGAAGACGGCCTAATGTGGGATCCCTTCGGTGCCTGCCCCACGTCGAGGTCGCGCACATCCGGGCGGCTGTGGGTTCGGTTTACCGTTTCGGATGACGACGGCGGTGCCCGACGACGAGGAGAGACGTTCCAGCCAGGACCATGATGGTCGCTACCTCGAGGAGCGGGCGGACACTGATGCCGGTCGAGGCGAGCCCTCCACTGGAGGACGACGTGTTGGAGCCGCCCAAGGTGGCTCCTCCGCCGTCGCCCAAGGTGTTGTCGCCACCGCCTGATATTGCCGTTGTGGTGGTCGATGCGGTCGTTGTGGTGGTCGCCGGCACCGTGGTCGTCGTCGTCGCCGGCACCGTGGTCGTCGTCGTCGCCGGCACCGTGGTCGTCGTCGTCGCCGGCACCGTGGTCGTCGTCGTCGCCGGCAC
>JALYVP010000223.1 GCA_030853185.1 Actinomycetota bacterium
ACGGCGCGCCCCTGGTCTCGGTGCCAGTCGCTGCCGGCGCCCACGCCGTTGCTCTGCCCACCCCTCTACCGGGCGGGGTCGACGTGGCCACGGTCGTGCTCAGCGGGCCCTCGGCGACGACGACGCTCGGACCGAGCGCCCCGTTTTCGACCCCGCCCTCCCGGGCAGCGGCGCCGCCGGCGGGGTCGACACCGTGCCTGGGCGCCGGGTACGGCGTCGGCCGGGTAAGCGTCGACGGGTTTGCCGGTGTCCAGGGTGCCTACTGCACGCCGCCTGCATTCACCGCGGGAACAGGTGCCTACTGTGCCGACCACGGTCTCGACTACCCCGCAGGCGTTGCCGGCTACGGGTGGGTGCCCTCGGTGGCGGGGACGGCGACGCCCCTGACCAACCAGTACGGCCGGGCCGCCAGCCCGGCCGACGTCGCCCGCCTGGCGTGGATCTACGCCACGTGGGCCACAACGACGGACCCGGCCCGGGCGGTGGCCATCGGGGTCATCACCCATGCGGTGATGGGGGACTACCCGAGCCTGGGTGTCGGCGACCTCGACCCGGCCCATGTGGTCGTGGTCGGCGGCGACCCTGGCGCCATCGTCACCGATGTGGGGGCCATGTGGCACGCATCGGGAGCGACGGCCGGCCCCTACGCAGTGCAGATCGACCCCGGCCCGGGGCCGTTCACCGTCGGGGGTCACTATCACGGTCGGGTGGTGCTCACCGGCGAGGGCGGCGGGCCGGAGGTCGGGGTGCCGATCAGCTTGACCGGTCCGACGGTCACGCCCGCCACCGCGGCGACGACCGGGTCAGACGGCACCGTGGGCTTCACCTGGAGCCCGACCCAGCCGGCGGTGACGCTCGCGGCCAGGACAGGGGTACCTCTGCCGGGTTCCGATGTCACCGTGTGGCAGCCGGCGACCGCCCCCGTCCCGGTCCAGCGGGTCCTCACCGCCGGACCAGGGGTGGCGCCGGCGACGACGGTCAACCTCACCGCCAACGCTCCAGCCACCCTCACCCTGGTCAAGCAGTCGGCCGATCCCGCCTGGGTGCCTGTCGGGTCCGGCTTCAGCTTTGACGTGGCGCAGCCGACCGGACCGGGCGGGGGGTGGGTCACGGTGGCGTCCCGGCAGACCGGCGCGGACGGCTCCATCGCCGCGGTGACGGGCCTGCAGGCCGGCACCTACCGGGTGACCGAGACGGCCCACCCGCCTGCCTTCCAAGCCGGCGGCCCCTGGACCGGCGTGGTCGCTGCCGGCCAGAACGCCCGCCTCGTCCTCACCGACCAGGTCGCCACCCGGCCGGTCCTGGTGGCCAAGACCGGGGACAACACCGCCGCCCAGCCCATCGGCGCCGGTGTCACCTTCTCCGTGTCCTCCGACGCCGACCACCGCGGTTCGTTCGCCACCGCCGAGGGTTCGTGGACGACCGGCCCTGGCGGCACGACAACCGCCCATGACCTGGTCCCCGGCCGGTACCAGGTGGCCGAGGTGGCCGCTCCGCCCGGCTACCGACTGGCCCCACCAGTCACCTTCAGCGTGGACCCGGTCGCAGTCGCAGGCCCGATTGTCCAGACAGTGTTGGTGAATGACCTCGCCGTGCGCGGTGGCCTGTCGCTGCGCAAGGTGGACGCCGGTACTGGGTCCGGTGTGGCTGGCGCCGTGCTCCGGGTCGCCACACCGGACCAGGTCGTGGGTACGTTCACGACCGGCCGGTCGCCGATTGACGTCCCTGACCTGCTCGCCGGTCGCTACACGGTGACTGAGGTGGCCGCCCCGCCCGGCTATCTGCTCCCGTCGCCTGCCGGACAGACCGTGGTCTTGGCGGCCGGCCAGACCCTCCAGGTCACCGTGGCCGATCAGCGCACCGCGTCGGCCCCCTCAGCAACGTCGCCACCGGCACCTCGGGGGACCCTGGCGTTCACCGGTCTTCCGGTGTGGCGACTGGTGGGCGCCGGGTTGTTGCTGGTGATCGCCGGCGTGGCCGTGTTGGCCCTGGGTCGCCGCAGGTCACCCCGGCGCCGATGAGGATCCGGCGCTCTCAGGTGGGGGAAACCTCTGCGGCCGGCTCCGTCTTGACCCGGGACAGGAGGCCGGCGGCGCTCCCCAGGCCCACGGCCAGGGCGGTCCCGGTCCACACCAGGCCGCTGCGCTCCTTGCCTCGGATCCGGTCGACCGAGAGGGGTCCAGGACCGAGGGCGGCCATGGCTGCTGCTGCCGCGGCCACGACGCCGGTGTACTCCCAGCCGCCCTTGAAGACCAAGACGCCCTTGCCCTTGTGGTCGGTGCGCGCCGCGGTGGCCATGAGGCCGATGGCTCCGGCGGCGGGAAGCGGGCTCAGGGCGCCCACGGTCATCAGCGTCCCCGCTCCGATCTCCGTGCCCGCACCGAGCCCGGCATGCAACACCCCGGGCCGGAGGCCGAGCTTCTCGAAGTACCTGGCCGTTCCTCCCAGCCCTCCGCCTCCGAAGATCTTGCTGTACCCGTGGAAGACGAGCATCGGCCCGACGGTCAGGCGCAGCAGCAACGACGCCGTCGCGGACCCTTTCGGCCTGGTGGCTGAAGACGTGCGGCTCACGGCATTCCCCCCGTAGTCGATGTCGATTATCGAGATCACCGTAGCCTCAACCATGGTCGGCCGCTGTCCGGGTCGGCCTTGCCTCGGCAAGGTCGAAGTGTGGCGACCGGAGAAGCGACCGACCGGCTCGCCCGCCAGACGCAGCGTCTCAGTGATCTGATCGACGAGAAGGGCGCACTGTGGGATGACGAGGGCGGAAGGGCGACGCTCCAGCGGTATCTCCGCCCACACGCCGAAGCGGCCCGGGAACTTGTGGCTGCCCTGCGTGAGCGGGACGGCCTTCTCGTGGCCTTCGAGGCGGAGATGGCCGTCGTCGAGAGGGAGCTCGATCTGGCCGCGGATGCCCACGTCCGGACCGAGGCGGCCGTTGCTCGAGCCAAGGAGGACATTCAGTCCGCTGACGAGCAGTTGGCCGAGATCTTCAAGGCCGAGGCGGCAACCGCCGAGCTCGAGGCCAGAGCGGTGCGCTTCGCCGACCTCGCCAACGCTTGCCTCGGTGGCTTTGGGCCCGCACCGACCCTCGAACCCCCTCAGCGTCGAAAGGAGCGTACCGCCGTCCTGGAGAGGCTTAAGCGCGCATATCCTGCATTGGACGTTGAGCACATTCTTGACGGCGAACTCACGCAAAAGTCCGAACACAAATACAAGTTCGTCGGCTTCCACAGCCGGCGGAGCCAAATCGGTGTCATTAGAACCAGACAGAGAAGCCGTAGGGGCGGAGTCTATGAGGCGACTGTTGCCGGGCTAACTCCAGACGGGAGGAGGATACCGAAAAAGTCGTATAACCACACAATGTTCCCCGACGACTGGTCCGGCGACAAAATTTGCCGAGAAGTTCTATTCGCATACCTGCACAAACACCACGGCGTAAGTGAGACGGGTCGCTGGCGAGGTCTTAGCAAATGTGGCGTTCCGATATCAGGGCACCTTAGAGATGATAACTTGATCATTGGTCATCCGGTGATAAGGGAGGAAGAGAATGTGGATAACGGCAATTCCTTCCGAAATGGTGCACGTCCTAGTTGACGAATTGGGCCTTCAGATACTCTCAATAGAGTGCGCAGTACCCGACCTGCTTACTGAAGTCTTTGAAGACGACGTCCAGACCGTCGAAGATGTGGACTTAATATACGGACATATCAAGAATGTCGTGGAAGCACGAGCTGAATCCTCTTCATTTAGTGGAAACACGTCTACGGTGATTTTCCACCCCGGTGGTGTCAGGATCGAGAGTGACGTCTCGGAAGTAGCTGAGATAATTGAGATGTCGCTTTCTCAGTACCTCATCATTCTGAAGACTTGGGCAGGGTCCCTTGTAGGCGGAGAGGGATGACCTATCAATCTGCGGGATCTACTTGCTCTGTGTCCCTTCTAGCAGGGGTTCAGATCCGAGACGACGTCCGCAACGGGTTAAGCTCGAGTGTCCGGTGAAACGGTTGCGGATGATGCGTCGATGGTCCGTCGCAGACTCAGCCCAATTTTCTCTTCCCCTGGTTCAATGTGGGGACTACCGTAGGGGCGTGCCTACCGGGCGGATCCGGGCCGCTTGTCGACTGCGTCTCCCTAGCGGGCGCATGCTGATGTGCGGCGTTGCGGCCATTGCAGCCCTTGATTTCATCGGGGGATGCAACGGATCGCACCTCAGGTTGCAGGCTGCACCCTCAGGCACAGGCACCACCGCTCCCTCTGGAGCGAACGTCGAGCGAGGGTCAAGTTCAGCCAGTACAGTGTCGCCTCTCGATAGTGGGCAAGACCCGGCTATTATTGCGGCATATGAGGAAAGCTTGGCAGACTTTAATATGGTCGCCACTAAGGCTCCCGTGCAGGGCAATGATAGAAGGTTGGCGGAGCACATGGACGGTCGGCAGCTGACGTACGTCTTTTCGCAACTGCTCCGGCTTGCGTCAGCAGGCGAGGTTGATGTTGGGAGCCTCGCTACGGTTCACGCCAGGGTTAAGGAGTTCAACGACTCGGAAGCGGTTGTTGAGGCGTGCGGGAGGGACACCATCCAAATTGCGAACGCGTCGACGGGTCAAGTCGTCCAGTCTGCGGCGCCGAGCACCGAATTGGTCAATGCGTTGATCCAACAAGTAGATGGTACTTGGAAGGTCACGTATCAAAGCAATGTGAGTCCAGGATGCTCTTAAGTAAGGCCCGACTCGTCGCGGCGGTGTTCGTCGGGCTGTCTATAGTCGGGACAGCTCCATCGTCGTATGCCGGCTCGGTTCTCCAGGTCGGCACGGGATGGGGCCAAGATGGTCAGCAGACTGGGACAGTTAACATCTCAGCATCGAACAGTAATGTCGGTTCTCAGCCGAGTGGAGTCTCGGGAGGTCCGGCGGCGCCCATCCTCAGCTCAGGAAGCGCTCCCTCTGCTCCCTCTGCTCCCTCTGTCCCTGCCTGCAGCTTGGCCCCAGCTCCCACTAGTATTATTAACCCGAATCTTGGTGGGTTATCGTTTGCACCTGGACAAGGTGCTGCCGGACTTGGCGGCTACACCGTAATCCAGCCTGGTACAGCTGGGTCCTGGTACCTCAACAGTTGCAACGCCTCGTTGCCGGGCCCTCTGGCCGTTTTTATCCCCGGAGGCGCCGGGGGCGGGGCGCCGGCTCCCGCTCCTCCGCCCCCTCCTTCACCGGCCCAGTTGGCCCAGATGGCGTATGGCGAGATCCAGTTGACGGCTCCGGGTCTCCACCTGTCGCCATCGAGCGAAACGAACCCGGCGATCGACCAGATCGTCAATGCCCCGACCTGGGCTTGGGTACCGGCTGGTAGTTGGCAGCCGCTGTCGGCGACGGCTGCGGCGGGGCCGGTGGTGGTCACGGCCACAGCCAGCCCATCGAGCATCAACGTGACCTACGGCGACGGCGGTGGGACCCAGACGGTGACCTGTGCCGGCCCCGGTACGCCCTACTCCGACCAGTTGGCCAACAGTGAGGATCCGGCGGCTCCGCTGTCGGCGGCTTCGCCGGACTGCGGGTGGACCTACCAGCACACGTCCGGCAGTGCCCCCGGAGGTAAGGAGCCCGTCAACGCGGTGGTGACCTACCACGTGACATGGACGGTCACCGGTGCTGTCGGCGGGGGCGACCTCGGGCCCCTCAACAGCCCACCCACGATCTATGACGTCCCGGTCGCCGAGATCCAGGTGGTCAACACCGACTGACCTCGCTTCGCCGCCCGGAAGCCGCCGGAGCCGGCACAAGTCCGCCTAGTGTCCTCCGCCGTTAATTCGTCGCAATAGTCGTCCGAGCTTCTCAAGGATCTGTTCGGCGGTCTTGGTCCAGATAAACGGCTTCGGGTTCTCGTTCCACGCCTTGATCCAGTCTCGGATGTCA
>JALYVP010000224.1 GCA_030853185.1 Actinomycetota bacterium
GGGTCCGGCGTCCCGGGCAGCAAAGACGTCGCCGGGTCCGGCGAAGCGGGCGGCGAAGGCGACGACGACGGGTCCGGCGGTCAGCGGGGCGGCGAAGTCGTTACCGGGCCCGGCGAAGCGGGCTGGGAAGGGGGTGCCGGGTCCGGCGAAGCGGCCTGGCGTGGCGGCGCCGGGAGCGGGGAAGTCGCCGCCGGGTCCGGCCAGGAGTGCATCGAAGGCGGCGCCGACGGGGGATGGTGCGACTCCGGCTGAGGAACGAGGGAAGTGGGTGTCCCTGCGCGACAGAGGTGGGCCTGGGCAGCCTCCGGCGCCGGCCCCCGAACCGCGGACCCGCCAGGAACCCCGCCGAGACGACCACTGAGCTATGGTCTCCGTTGCGGGGTCACCGACTCGTACGAGCAACAGTCGATGTACCCATCACATAATGGTGGCGCACTTGGGGCGAATGCCCTATAGTGGCAACAAATTCCGGCGGAAGGGGGGGACCCAATGCTCGGCTGGTACATAGGTGAGGCAGTGACCGTCTTGGTGGTCCTGCCGGTTGTCGTACTTCTCCTACATCGGCTCCTCAAGCCCGTCCGGGAGATCAAGACCCACGTGGATCAGATCCTGGTTCACGCTGCTGGCCTGTCCGACAACCTCGTGGCCGTGCCCAAGCTGATCAGGACGAAGCAGCTCACGGAGACCGCCCTCGGCGGTGTGGCCCGCTACGGGGCGGCGTTGGAGAAACTGCTGTGAGGCCGGGGCGCCGTCATTCGGTCCAGAGGGGGGACATGACGTGGTCGTAGCATCGTTGGGTATAGGCGTGGCGACGTACATCGCCTTCGTGATCATCGCCATCGTCGTGCTGGTCCTGGCTGGTTACCTCATCGCCGTGGCCTACGTCCTGTCCAAGGTCAGCCGCACCCTGGGGAAGGTGATCGCCGGGGTCGATGCGATCAAGGACCAGACCACGCCCGTTGAGTATGTGCTGGCCGGCATCGCTTCTGATGTTGGCGCCATCCAAGGGGCCCTCAGGGGTCTGCTGCCAAAGGAGAAGCCGCCGCCGCCCAAGGCGGTGCGCCGGTCGATGCCCCGCCGGCCGGTCAGCCGGGTCCGGCCCTGACCCACGGGCCGAACCACGAAAGAAGAGATTCAGGGGAAGAAGAGATTCAGGGGAAACAGGGCCGAAGGCAAGCGTCGGCCAGGACTGAAGCCCAGGAGAGCCAAGCCGGTACCGCAGTAGGCCGGAATGGTTCCCCGTGGTGTTGTGCATTGGATGGATGTGCCCCGGGCCGGATCCCTCGGTCGGAGGGGACGAACGTTGAATCGAGGAGATTCTCATGGCATCAAGGTTGAAGCGCCAGCGGGGAGCCGGGGTACCGGCGACCTTCTCGCTCATCATCGTGATCGTTGTGGTGGTGGCAGCTGTCGTCCTGCTCTTCCGGGTGCAGCACAATGCCTCCCAGATCAACACCGAGGCGGCGAGCATCGCCCAGACCGGCAAGGGCATCAACACCGACACCGAGGCTGTCATGCAGCTCGACCAGACCAACAAGCTGGCCGGCTCCATCCTCCAGTCGGCTCAGCCCCTCCAGGGTCAGCTGTCCCAGGTCGTCGACCTGGCGGGGGCGGTCAACGGCACGGCCGGGACCATCAACGGCAGCGCCGGGACCATCAACACCAGCGCCAAGTCGATCAACACCAGCGCCGGGCAGATCAACACCAGCGCCGGGTCGATTGACACCAGCGCCAACTCGATCAATGCCAGCGCCGGAGCGATCGACAACAGCGCCAACGCCATCAACGGCAGCGCCGGGGCCATCAACGGCGAGGCCAACTCGATCAGTTCCAGCGCCGGGGCCATCAACGGCACGGCTCAAGGGATCAACGGCAAGGCCGCTCAGATCCTCACGGTGGCCACCTCCATCCGCCAGGGCGTCAACCTGATCAACACCAACCTCGACGTCACCCTCGGGGTGGCCGGCGGCATCCTGGGCGACGCCGGCAACATCATCGGCAATGCCACCAGCATCCTGGGCGGCGCAAACAACATCATCGGCCAGGCCGGTACCGCCAACAACGATTCGAACTGCATCGCCGGCCAGGTCAACCTCACGAAACCGCCATGTTGACGGTTCCGACGGCTCATCTCGCTGCTAACCCACCGCTGACGGAGGAACGCTAGACATGCCACCCGTAGAGGGATACCGACCCCGGGCGCTTCAGAACGAGGGCAACGTGGCGGCCATGGAGGACCGCCAGGCCTACTTGAGCCGATGGCTCTCGGTCTGGGTAGCACTGGCCGCCGTTGTGGTGCTGGTGGTCGTGGTCTACCTGATCTTCATCAGCCAGTCGCTGTCCAACATCAACGGCGGGCTGGCGGTGGCCAGGGGAGCCGTGTCCGGCGCCGGCGGTCACACCAAGACCCTGCCCAGCCAGATCCAGGGGATCAACTCCAGCCTGGGCGGCATCGATTCCGCCCTGAAGCCCATCAGCAGTCAGGCCGGCCAGATCGTCACCAACCTGACGTCCATCGAGGACAGCCTGAAGGCGACGGACGGATCCCTGGCCAGCACGTCACCCATGCTCGCTCACATCTCGTCGAGCCTGGTCGCCACCTCGTCGTCGGCCGGCAGAATCGCCGGCACGCTCAGTCAGACAGCGCCGACGCTGGGTCAGACCTCGGGGACGCTGGGCCAGACCTCCCAGACGCTGGGCGGCATCACGTCCACCCTGGGCGGCGTATCCTCGTCGCTGGTCAACACCTCGTCGGTGCTGGTCAGCGTCCTGGGCCTGGCCGGCCAGATCAACAGCACCCTCAACGCCGCCAACCTCCCGGCCGGCAACTGCAACGCCCCCGAGACCAACAGCACCTTCCCGGCCGGTAACACCACGCCGGGCAGCTTCGGGTGTGCGTCGAGCCAGCTCGGCGCGCAGAACATCCACCAGCGGGTAGCCATCGCCAACAACGTGCTATCCCCGGTCCAGGCCGACCTGTTCAACACCAACAACGGACTGACCACGGTTTCGGGTGACCTGGGCAGCATCACCGGTGGCCTGGTCATGGTGAATGGCCATCTGAGCAGCATCTGCAACTCGAAACTGTTGCAGCTCGTTGGCCCGACCGGGAACTGTCACCCATGAGCGACAGCGCACTGACGACAGGGAGGCAATAGTGGCGAGCGGCGCGGACCGTACCCAGCGTGACGTGGGCGGGGCCGTGGGGGGGGCCGTGGTCCTGTTCCTCGCCTTCGCCCTGGTCGCTGTCATTCTGCTGTCGAGCACGGTGATATCTGCGGTCGCCATCAACAACAAGGTGAAAAAGACGATCACCCCTGCGGTTCAGGGCATCAATACGAACCTGAACTCGGTCCCGCTGCTCGACAAGACCAACTCTATGGCCGGTCAGATCCTGACCGCGGCCAAGCCACTGTCGAACGAGGCCGGTCAGATCGTTTCGGCCACCAGCACCATCAACGATTCGGTATCCAAGATCCACGACAGCGCCACCGCGATCAATGGCAACGTGAAGTCCATCGATGGACAGGTGAGCTCGATCAACGGCAATCTGAGCAAGATCGACCCTGCGGTCAGCTCGATCAACTCCACCGTCAATCAGATCAACACCAACGTCGGCCAGATCAACACCTCGGTCGGCTCGGTCGGCAGCGCCGTCAATGCCATCAGCGCCAGCGTGGGGCCCATCAACTCTTCGGTGAATAGCATCAACGGGAACTTCGCCAACATCCTCCCGGTGACGGTCGGTATCCGTGGTGTGTCCGGCGCCAAGGCGGCGACGAGCCAGGGCGGCGGTAGCGGCATCGCAGGCATCAACAACCGGGCGGACGGGGTCATCAACGCCGCCGGGGCCATCAAGGGCGACACGACGACGATCCGCAGCGCCGTGGGCGCCATTCAGGGAGGGGCCGGGACCATCAACACTGCGGTCGGCAGCATCAACAACAACGCCGCCCGCATCGACAACGCTCCCCTCCTAGCCATTACCGACGTGACGAAGCTGCCGGCGGTGGTTGTACAGCTTCTGTGCAGCATCTTGCCTCTACCTGGCGTCTGTCCTGGTGCGGCGCCCGTTGCGCCGCACCTGGCAGCGCCAGCCCCACGAGTGGCCGCAGCTCCTCATGTCGCCGCGGCACCGCCGATACCAGCCCTCCCGTCGCTGACCAATGCGGCACCGGTCCTCAACGGGATCGCCCCGCTTCTCAACGGCCTGGGCGGGCTCCTCCCCGGCTTCCTCCCGAACACCAACGGGATGGCACAGGCACCGAGCTTTGCGGGTTCGACCGCTCCGCAGACCCCCAACATGCTGACCAACCTCTTGCAGGGTCTCGGCTTCGGGCTGTAGCGACGGGTCGTCTTCGTCTTCCCCGGCCGGCGATTGCGCCGACCACTGACGGGACCCGTCTGAGTCGGCTGAGTTCTGGGATGCCAGGTGTGACTGGAACTGGCATCCGAGCGTGTAGTCGAACGCTTTGAGGGTTCGCCCGGCCCCTGCCTCGGGGGGTGGGGTTGACTTGGGGCCTGCTTTCCCCGGATCGGACTCCGGCGTTCACGGAATGAACCGAACGCGCCAGTCGACGCCCGCATGGCGGACCGAACTCTTCGCAAATGCGGAACGTTCGGTTCACAACCCAAGATCGGCCGATACGAGACGTTCCGTTCACAGCACGACGTTGTACGGGTCAGGACACTTCGACCCGGTCGGTGCCCGCCGTCGGCACGCTGGAGCCGTCTCTTGACGGATCCGGCGGTGTCAATCAATCTCAGGGTCCACCGCTCGGAGCCGTCGTTGCCGGAGCAGTGGTCGCGGGAACGGTCGTGCCTGGAGCTGTCGTCGCGGGCGCCGTGGTCGCAGGACCAGTGGTCGCCGGGCCCGTTGCGCCGGGGGTCGTGGAGCCGGGGGCGGTGGTCACTGGGGGCGGAGGCGGAGGGAGAACCTTCGGATTGCTGCGGAAGCTGGCCGACACCTGGTCGAAAAGAGGAGCCAGGCGTTGGAAGTCGGCGATGGGCAAGGCTTGAAAGACCAGCGTCATCAGTTTGCGGCCCTGGAAGAGGAAGTAATGGGCGTGCACGCCCGTGTCCTTGCCCGAGGGGAACGTATACAGGTAGTAGTAGCCGGCAATGCCCCCGACAGTGATCGGTCGGGACCCGAGCACATGCAGTTGGGCGGAGGGGGTGCTCAGGATGGCGTCCGTGACAGCCTTGATGCTGGCCACATTCTTGGTGTCCACCGGCTGCTGGAGTGTCACCACCCGAATGGACAACGCGTCGTTGCCGCCGGCGCTGAGCAGCAGCGACACGGCGGGCTCGGGTACCACCTGCCAACTTCCGGGGTACGAGATGCTGAAGCTGCCGCCGGGGCTCCGGTAGGTGACAAAGCCGGCAGGGACCGTCGAGGCTTTCTTCGGGGGACTGCTGCTCGATCCCCGACCGACGAGGAAGGCTCCGGCGACCAGGGCCACGATCACGACGACACCGATCGGCACCAACAGGCGCCTCCGGTTGAGTTGCCGGCGCAGGCCCTCCCGCCGCCGGGGGCCACCGCCCTCATCGTCGGAACCCACAACCAATCCGCCTTCCGCAAGCGCATCCTGATCATCGCCGGCATCGCCGGCATCGCCGGCATCGCCGGCATCGTCGACAGCGCCCGCGTCATTGCCGGAATCGCTATCGGTGTCGTCGTTGTCGGTCTGGTCATCGACATCGGGGCGGGGGTCCCCCGCGCCGCCGGCGTCCTCGGGGTCCGTGTCGGTTTCAGCGTCGGCGTGCTTGTCTTCGGTGGCCGCAACGGTTTCAGCGTCGGCGTGCTTGTCTTCGGTGGCCGCAACGGTTTCAGCGTCGGCGTGCTTGTCTTCGGTGGCCGCAACGGTTTCAGCGTCGGCGTGCTTGTCTTC
>JALYVP010000225.1 GCA_030853185.1 Actinomycetota bacterium
AACCTGAAGACCGTCCTTGTCGATCAGTCGATCCTGGCGGGGGTGGGCAACGCCTATTCCGACGAAGCCCTGCACCGCGCTCGGCTGTCACCGTTCAAACCGGCCGGGAAGCTTACCGACGACGAAATTGCCAAACTTCACCATGCATTGATCGGGGTGCTGACCGACGCCGTCGAGCGGTCCACAGGAGTGCCGGCCAAGGATCTCAAGGCCGAGAAGCGCAGTGGCATGGCCGTGCACGGTCGCACGGGGCAGGCGTGCCCGGTGTGCGGGGACACGGTGCGCGAGGTTTCCTTCGCCACCAAGTCGTTGCAGTACTGCCCCACGTGTCAGACCGGCGGCAAACCGCTGGCCGACCGACGCCTGTCCCGCTTGCTTCGATAGGGCCGGGCGACGTGACAGAGTTGGCCATGGCCAAGCCGTCGCGCTCCGCCTCCTCCGGGGCGAAGCCCAATCCCCGCCCGTCACGTACGGGCGCCACCGGGGCCTCGGCGTCCGTCAAGGCCACGACCCCCGGTGAATCGGTCCGCCACAAAGGGGTTCGTTGGCATCGAGCCCCCAACGGGGTGGTCCGGTGGTGGAACGAGGACCTGAACCAGTGGGTCCGCTGGCGCCCCGGGGCCGACGCCCCGCCCCGACCACCGGACTGGGAGGTCGGCGGGGGTTCGGCTGGGGGTCCGGCCACGAACAAGGCGGCCCGGGCCGGTTGGCGCAGCCCCTACCGCTGGGCACCCCTCGCTCTCATAGCTTTCGTCGTTGTGGTCGGCCTCGCTCAGGCGACGAGAGGTTCGGGCGGCCAGGACGCGGCCGAGACCAAAGCGTCGGCCAAGCTGGCCGGCCAGTGCCTGCACCAAAACGGCATGGCCGATGGCCACCCCAAGTACTCGGCCACTGGGGTCGCCTGCGGCTCCTCGGGAGCCAATGTCAGGGTCGTCCGGGTGCTGCCCGGCACGCCCGGCGCCCCTCTTTGCCCAGCCGCTGAGACCGGTCTTTCCCTGCCGTATCCCGGCGTGCGCTACCCCCACGTGGAGTGTGTCCTGCCCGTCCACCCGGGCGGCTGAGGGGGTGTCGATCGAAGGCTGGCCTGCTAAGGTTTGCCACCGCTTGCGGACGTGGCTCAGCTGGTAGAGCATCACCTTGCCAAGGTGAGGGTCGCGGGTTCGAATCCCGTCGTCCGCTCCAAGAATCCGCTCCCAATCCATGGCGACCGGCGAACCGACGCGGGGGATGGTGCCCCGATCCACGATCTGCTGCTTCAATGGTGACCTAACCATCCGCCAGGGAGAGAGCCGGACTAGCGGGTGAGCGGTGCTGCAATCCTGTGCGAGCGGTTTGCTTGACCCCGTCCGGAACGGCACTTCGAGTATGGGTTCGCCAAGCGGCTTGGCCTGACCCCCTGAGATAGATCAGGTGGATCAGATCACGGGGACCCGGTCACCCCTTCCGGCGCTCATCGGCGCCGACGCAGAACTGGCCTACGGACGCAAGCAGCAGTTGCCCTTCGACGAGTTCGAGCGCACGACCCTCGGCCTCGGCCGGGTAGACAGCGCCACACCGGCATCGGCCCGCTGAGTCAAGCCGAGCCTCTGACCGACAACGAGCGGCGCTCCAACTAGTACTAGTACCCAACCGAGCCAAAGTGACCAGACAGGCGAATATGCCGCACCGTCTCAGCTGACCCGTCGTGTCTCGCCGGCGGACGGCCCTGCGCTTGGTGGGGTTCCCGTAGCAGCGGCGCAGAAATGGTTGTTAGCTACGTGATGAGCCCTCCTGCGGCGTCAGATGGTACGCAGGTCAGTGTCGCTTTCCAGGAGGCGATCGATGACCGAAGGTGCGCTGGGCCGGCAGAGAAGGTACCCCTGGCCGTAGCGGCACCCGAGCTCGGTGAGCACGGCGACCTGCTCGGCGGTCTCCACCCCCTCGGCCACGACACGGAACCCGAGAGCCTCCGCCAGGCCGACGACGGCCTTGACGATGGCTCGGTCCCGGCGGCCGTCCAGGCGGGCCACGAATGCGCTGTCCAGCTTCAAGACGTCGACGGGGAGGGTCTCGAGATAGGCCAGCGACGAGTAGCCGGTGCCGAAGTCGTCGATGGCCACGCCCACGCCGAGGTGGCTCAGGTCGCTGATGGTGCCGGCGGCCAGATCGATGTCCTCCATCAGCGCCGTCTCGGTGATCTCCAGGACGAGCGAGGTAGGGCTTATCCCGTTCTCCTCCACGGCATGGGTGACCGATCGAACCAGGCGGTCCCCGACGAGCTGGCGGGCCGAGACGTTGACGGCAACCTTGAACTCCGGCGACAGGCCCCCGAAAGCGCGTTGCCAGTCGGCCAGTTGGCGGACGGCCATGTCCAGGACCTCGTCACCCAAGGCGATGGCCAGACCGGCCTCCTCGGCCATGGCGACGAACTCGGACGGGTCCGCCACCATCGGCCCCGACAGCTCGTCGGGCCAGTCCCCGATGGTGCTTCGCTCCGGCCACCGGGCCAGGGCCTCGACCCCCGTGATACGGCCCGTGGTGAGATCTACCAGCGGCTGGTAGGCCAATGCCAGATGGCGGTCTTTGAGAGCCTGGCGGAGGGCGCCGATCTGAGCCGGGACCGCACGGGAGTCTCGGATGGGCAGGCGCTCGAACGCCAGGGACCAGGCTGGACCTCGGCGCTTGGCTTGATGGAGGGCCCGCTCGGCCCGGGCGGCGAGCGTGGCGGCGTCGAGATCGGCGCTCGATGCCGAACCTACGCAAGCCGTGAGCCACAGTGGCCGGCCGTCGAGGTGAAAGGGCTCCTCGAACAGAGACTGGACCCGGGCGGCCAGATGGTCGACCGTCGTCGGGTCCATGGGCCCTGGACAGGCCACCAGGAAGCTGTCGCCGGCGGTCCGCGCCACCGGGCTGGCATCCGGGTTGGACAACGGGGTGTTCTCGACCGACACCGGAGCAGCGGTGGGCTCTGTTCGTGTGGGCCCGGTGATCTGCTCCACTGCGGTGGTGAAGGCGATCCGAAGGCGAGCGGCGACGGTGACGAGGAGGTCGTCGGCGGCGGTCGTCCCGTACTCCTCGTTGATCACCCCGAAGTGGTCCACGTCGACCGACAGCAGGGTGACGCCCTCACCATCGTCCAGCAGGGCGGCGACGCGCCGCAACAACAGCACACCCAGGGGGAGCCGGGTCAGGGCATCGTGGGACGCCTCGTAGGCCAACTCCTCCTCGATCCGCCGCTCCGCGGTGACGTCGTGGATGGCCCCGAGCGCCCGCCAGGGCCGCCCGTCGGGGCGTCGGTACACGTCGGCGCTGATGCGCAGCCACCGCAGCTCGCCATCGTCCGCCCGGAAGTACCGGTGCTCGGTCTGATAGGAGGTAGCCCCGTCGGTCACCCGCCGACGCTCTGCGGTGATGTCGGGGAGGTCCTCCTCGGGGACTAACTCAAGAAGGGTTCCATTCCGAGCGGCCGGCAGGATCTCCTCTCGATCCATCCCCAGCATCGGGCCCACGTCGGCGCTTGTCTCGAGGCTGGCCAACCCGCCGTCGTCATCAAGATCGACGACGAAGGTTCCGACCTCGGCCACCTGCTGAACCCTAAGGCGACCGGCCACGTCCCGGAACAGCAACATCGTGCCCGCCACTCGATCGTCCGAGAACACCGGGCCGCCCTCGATGCTGACGGAGATGGCCGAGCCGTCTTGGTGGACACCACAGATCTCCAGGCGTCCGGACGGCCTTCCGGCGAGCACCGCCGCCCTGACCTCGTCGACGACGGGACTGGAGGTCTCGGAAACCAGGATCGGCCACGGCTGACCGAGGACTTCCGAGGCGCTCAGACCGAACAGGCGCCGGGCGCCGTCGCTCCACGCCACGACCAGCTCGGACGCATCGCAACCGACTAGGGCCGCACTGGTGGCCGTAACCATGTCCCGAAAGAGACAGGCGTGATCGTCCTCCTCGGCCAAAGCGGTCAAAGCCGGATCCAACAAGGGCGGAGGTTGTCCCGGGCTCCGTGGAATTTGAGTGGTGGTCCTCCGCTCCGATCCCTGCCGTGAGGCAGGCTCGGGGTGAAGAGCCAACCGAGCACGAAACGGAGAACCACCAACCCATGTCAGCGTCTCACAACACGAACAAGACTGCACCCGATGGCCAGGCCGACAAGCCCCGTCTGACGATCCTGCCCGGCGTCGGGCTGGTCGACTTGGACGACCCTAAGGTCGCCGGCGTGCTGGCCGAGCGTCTGGCGGGCAAGGTCGGCGACGAGATGATGCTCTTCGCCACGCGGATGCGAGAGGGCCTGTTGGCCGCGTCGGTGGCCATCGGCCTGGAGGTCATGGGCGAGTTGATGGAGGCCGAGGTCACCGAGGTGGCCGGGACGAAAGGCCGGCATAACAAGGAAGGCCGGGCCGCGTACCGTCACGGCGGCGAGGACGGCACTGTGGTGATGGGCGGACGCAAGCTCAGCGTGCGCCGGCCCCGGGTGCGGGGCAGCGAGGGAGGCGAGGTCCATCTGGAGTCCTACGACGTGTTCAGCGAGGTCGATCTGCTCGCCGAGCACACGGTGGCGGCCATGTTGGGCGGCCTGTCGACTCGCCGCTACCCGATCGCGTTGGAGCCCGTGGGGGCGACGGTCGACGCGGCAGCGGGCTCGACGTCGCGCTCCGCTGTTTCCCGGCGTTTCGTGGCTGCCACCGCGGGTCGCCTGGCGGAGTTCCGGGCCCGGGACATCTCCGATCGGCGGTGGCTGGTGTGTTTCATTGACGGGTTCGACTTCGCCGGCCACACCATGGTCGGGGCGCTCGGAGTCACCGCGGATGGGACCAAGGTGCCGCTGGGGGTGGTCGAGGGCTCCACGGAGAACGCTGCGGTGGTCCGGGGGCTGGTCACGTCGATGCGCGACCGGGGCATGGACGCCACCGGGGGGATCCTGTTCGTCCTCGACGGCGGAAAAGCCTTGCACCGGGCGGTCAAAGACACCTTCGGCACCAATGCTGTCATCCAACGCTGCCGGCTCCACAAGGAGAGAAACGTAGCTGATCATCTGCCCGAAGCGGAACGGCTGTGGGTCGGCCGCAAGATGCGCCAAGCATGGAAGAACCCCGACGCCGCCGAGGCCCAGGCCGACCTCGAGGCCCTAGCCCGCCAACTCGACAAGATCAACCCCGACGCCGCCGGTTCGCTACGAGAGGGCCTGGCCGAGATGTTCACCGTGACCCGCCTGGGCGTGACCGGGACCCTGCTCAAGACGCTGTCGAACACCAACCCGGTCGAGTCGATGAACTCGATCGTGCGCAACCACGCCCGCAACGTCAAACGCTGGCGGCCCGGCGACATGCGCCTGCGGTGGGCCGCCGCGGGGATGTGCGCGGCAGCGGGCCAGTTCCGTCGGGTCAAGGGCTACAGCCAGCTCCCAGCCCTGGCCGGCGCCCTCGCCAAAGCCACCGCAACGGAGTCCACAGACCCTCAAGCGGTCTGCGCGTGAACCCCGTCCGCGACGCCTACGCGACGGCTACCGCCGCCGTTCCTTCCTGCGGGTTCTGCGGCGACGAGCTCACCGGTCGAGCCGACCAACAGTGGTGCTCCACGCGATGCCGACAGCGGGCATGGCGACAGGTCAAGGCCACTCCCGTCGCCCCCAAAAAGGTGCCCCGATCCGAGATCGTCTACGCCTGCCCGGACTGCGAAACCTACTATCTGGGACAACAAAGATGCCCGGACTGCAACCGGTGGTGCCGCCGGATCGGGCCCGGAGCGATGTGTCCCCATTGCGATGAGCCCGTTGCCGTCCAAGACATCCTCCCTGCCGCCTTGCCAACCACAAATGTCACAGCTTGAGCATAGAATCTGAACTAGAGGTCGCCACCAAGTTCCACGACAGGCGGGACATCCTC